>JAYUBA010000441.1:0-2010 GCA_043741075.1 Frigoriglobus sp. | reverse complement strand
GTGATGGACCTGTGCCTGTCGTGCAAGGCGTGCAAGAGCGAGTGCCCGAGCAACGTCGATGTGGCGAAGCTGAAGGCGGAGTTCCTGCACGCGTACTACGCCCGCCGCGCCCGCCCGCTGGGCCACCTCCTGCTGAAGCACATTCACCGGCTCAGCCCGCTGGCGGCGCGGTTCGCGGGGACGAATAACTGGCTCGCGCGCCGCCGCTGGGTGCGCCGCGCGATGGAGGGCTTAGCCGACATCGACCGCCGCCGCAGCCTACCGGAGTGGCACCGCGACCACTTCCGCAAGTGGTTCAACGGGCGGACCCGGAGCGTGAGCGACGGGGTGGGCGCTGGACAACACCCCGTCGCTCACGCTCCGGGTTCGCCCAGAGTCGTTCTGCTCGACGACTGCTTCACTACCTACCAGGAGCCGCGAATCGGGCGCGCCGCCGTCACTTTGCTGGAGCGCGCCGGCTTCACGGTGGAACTGGCGAACATCTGCTGCGGGCGGGCGATGCTGTCGAAGGGCTTCCTCACCGACGCGCGCAATCTCGCGCGCGACGGCATCGCGAAGCTCGACCGCTACGCGGCGGCCGGCGTGCCGATTCTGGGGCTGGAGCCGAGTTGCATCATGGCGCTGGCCGACGAGTGGCCGGAACTGGTGCCCGGTCCGGCCGCGAAGCGCGTTGCGGCTGCCGCCGAAATGGCCGACGGCTGGCTCGCGCGGCAAGTGCATGACAACGGGTTGTCACTCGACATCGCGCCCCACGCGGGGGAGGCGCTCCTTCACCCGCACTGCCACCAAAAAGCACTGGTCGGCTCGAAGGGAACGACGGACGCGCTCCGTCTCGTGCCGGGTCTGGACGTGACCGTTCTGGACGCGGGCTGTTGCGGAATGGCGGGCGCGTTCGGGTACGAGAAGCAGCACTACGACGTGAGCGTGAAGATCGCGAACCTGGAACTGATCCCCGCGGTGACCGCGAACCCGGCCGCGACGGTGATCGCGACCGGCACCTCGTGCCGCCACCAGATCCGCGACCTCACCGGCCGCGTCGCGCTGCACCCGTTAGAGGTGATGGCCGGTGAGTGTTAGCCCGCCTTGCTCTGCGGCAGACCTTGCGGCGGGGCCTGGAGGCGCTTGATCTCCGCGAGCGCCGCGTGGATCGTCTCCAGCGCCGACTCGATCCGCGCGACGAGCGTCGGGACATCCGGCTCCGGTTGCGCGGCTGTCGCCGACGGTCCGACCGGCGGCCGTAATCGTCGCTCCATGCCCGGCGGGCGCGGCGGGGCCATCGTGCCGGGCGGTGGAATGATTGCCGCCTCGCCTCCGACTTCGACGTACTCCCACCCGCGCACCGTCCCCGGCGGCAGCGGGACTCGCTCCATGCCCGGCGGGCGCGGCGGGGCCATCGTACCCGGCGGCGGGACGACCACCGCCCCGTCGAAGAAGTACACGCCTTCGACACCGAAGCGGTACGGGTTGCCGTCGGCCGGCGGATATTCGGTTGCCATCGGGCGGCCTCCTCAGAGAACGTGCAACGCGCGGTCGCCCACGAGCACACCGTCACAGTATAACTCGACCCAATACTCACCCGCAGCGGCAAACGGGCAGTTCGTGAGCCGGACGTTCACCGACACGACGGCGAGCCGGCTCGTGAACGGGACGAGGTACACGGGCGAATAGAACGCGACCTGCCCGGTCGCCGCGCTCAGGACAACCACCCGGAACTCGGCGTCCCCGAATCCGTCCTCGAACTGCGCGAACACGCACATCCGCGCGAGCGTGTGGGGAAACGACCCGCCCGGTGCCCGCACCTCGTTGAACACGTCGCCGAAGTCGAGCGAACGGTTCGCGGCGTTCAGCGCCACGCGGTCACACAGATAGATCGACTTCGCAACAGGGCGATTGGTCGCGGCCATAAACATCTCCTTGTGCTTATACGCGTATCCCATTCTTCAGCGGATCGGCTTCATCCACAAGTAGGGTCGCCTCGGCGGTGACGTACGCGGTGCCGGTGATGCTCGG
>JAYUBA010000440.1:0-6789 GCA_043741075.1 Frigoriglobus sp. | reverse complement strand
CTTCGCGGGTGTCCCGCGAAGCCGCCAGCGGCGGGCACGGCTCAGTTGTCGTCGTCCTGTACCGTCTCGCGGACCACCTCGTCGAGCGTGGTGGTGCCGGCGAACAAGGCCCGCAGCCCGGAGTCGCGGAGGCTCGGCATCCCCATCTTGCGCGTGTACACCCGGATCGAATCGGTACTCGCCCCGCGGCTGACCATGTCGCGCAGGTCGTCGTTTATGATCATCAGCTCGTACAGGCCGGTGCGGCCCTTGAACCCCAGGTTGTTGCACTTGTCGCACCCCTCGCCGTAGTAGAACGGCCGGCCCTTCACCTGCTCCGGCGTGAGGTTCAGCTCCATCAACTGCTCGCGGGTCGGCTCGTACGCCGTCTTGCAGGCCGCGCACACGCGGCGCACAAGTCGTTGCGCCTGAATCGCTTCCACCGTGGCCGTGATGAGGAACGGCTCCACGCCCATGTCGCGGAGGCGGGTGACCGACGACGGGGCGTCGTTGGTGTGCAGCGTGCTGAACACCATGTGCCCGGTCAGCGACGCCTGGATGGCGATCTGGGCCGTCTCGAGGTCGCGGATCTCGCCGACAGGATGATGTCCGGATCCTGGCGGAGGATGGACCGCAGGGCGCTGGCGAAGGTGACGTCGATCTCGTGGTTGATCGGGCACTGCACGATGCCGTCGATTTCGTACTCGACCGGATCTTCCGTGGTGATGATCTTGACGTCGATGTCGTTCAGTTCGGACAGCGCGGAGTAGAGCGTGGTCGTCTTCCCGGAACCGGTCGGGCCGGTGATCAGGATGATGCCGTTGGGCTTCTTGATGAGGGCGCGGAACTGGGCGAGGATGTCCGGCGGCATCCCGATGCGGTCGAGCGACAGGCCGACGTTAGTCCTGTCCAGTACTCGAATTACGACGCTCTCGCCGAACAGCGTGGGCAGCACGCTGACGCGCATATCGACCGGGTTGCCGCCGACGTTCAGTTCGATGCGGCCGTCCTGCGGCATCCGCCGCTCGGCGATGTCCAGGTTGGACATGACCTTGATACGGCTGGCGATGGCGGTGGCGAGGTGGCGGGGCGGGGGCACCATCTCGTACAGCACGCCGTCGCACCGGTACCGCATCTTGTACTCGTCCTCGAACGGCTCGAAGTGGACATCCGAGGCGTGGTCGCGGATGGCCATCAGGAGGACCATGTTGATGAGCTTCCGCACCGGCGCGGCGGTCGACATCTCCTGCATGTCGCCGATGTCGATGGATGTCTCGCGGCCCATCGAGTTGGCCCCGATGCTCGCGTCCGCCTCGATCTGGGCGTACACCGAGGTGATCGACTCTTCCTTCTCGGCCGAGTACGCCTTGGCGAGGAGCGCCTCGATCTGCTTGGCCGGGGCGAGGACCGGTTGCACCTGCTTGATGTTGAGCAGGTTCCGCAGGTCGTCCATCGCCTGCATGTTGTTCGGGTCGGCCATCGCGACCGTCAGCACGTCGTTCTCGTAGGTGAGCGGGACGAGCTTGTACATCTCGGCGATGTTCTTCATCACCAGCTTGACGGCCGCCGGCTCCGGCTTCGTGTCCTCGAGGTTGGCGACGCGCATGCCGTGGACTTCGGCGGTCGCTTGAAGGAGTTGGTCCTCGTTCAGCAGCCCGCGCTGGATGGCGAGTTCGCCCAGTTGGGCGTCGCTGGTGCGCATCTCCTCGTAGAGCGTCTCGATCTGCGGGCCGTCGAGGAACCCGAGGTCCTCGAGCTTGCGGGCGAGTTGGAGCGTGTTGGAGTCGATGTGGGAGAAGCGGTTCTTGGCCGGTTGCGGCTTCTTCTGCGGCGCGGGGGCGGGCTTCGCGGCGCCCGGTCCGGCCACCGGGGCGCCCGGCTTCTGGCCGGGCTTGGTCACGGGAACCGGGGCACCCGGCTTCGCGCCCTGCCCCGGCGTGGGCGCGGGCGGCTTGGCGCCCGGCGTGGGCGGCTTCGCGCCCTGGGCGGGTGTAGGCTGTACCGGCTTCTGGCCGGCGGGGGGCGCGGGCTTCTGCCCGGCCGGCGGCGTGGGCTGGCCGTTCGTCGCACCGGTGGCGGGCTTATTGGCACCGTCGGCGGGCTTCTTCGGCGGCAGGTTCGGGTTGTTCGGCGGGGTCGGGGTGGACATCGGTGTTCCGGTTGTGTGAAGTCGAGGACGGTTCGTCTTGTGAATCGCTGGTCGTTGACCCGCTCAGGTCATTCTCGCGGTCGTCCTTTTCGCTTCTTTTTTTCGTCCTCTTCGTCTTCTTCCTCGTCCTCATCCTCGTCTTCGTCCTCGTCTTCACCACCCTCTTCGTCGTCGTCCAGGCCGCGCTCGGCGTGGGCGATCTTCGCGGCCAAGTCGTTCGGCTTGCTCGACTTGAGCAGCACCTCTTCCTTCTCGCAGAGGTCCTCCCGCCACAGCCGGAAGAGGGCGTCGTCGAGCAGGAACATGCCGTGCTTGCGGCCCGTCTGCACCGACGAGTCGATGCGGTACGTCTTGTTCTCGCGGATCAGGTTGCGGATGGCCGGCGTCACCACCATCATCTCGTAAGCCGCGATCAGCCCTTCCGGCTTCCGCGGCAGCAGCGCCTGCGACAGCACGCCGATGAGCGAACCGGCCAACTGCGTGCGGATCTGGTCCTGCTCGTTTTCGGGGAACACCGTCACCACGCGGTCCACGGTGCTTGCGGCACCGGAGGTGTGCAGCGTGCCGAACACCAGGTGCCCGGTTTCGGCGGCTTCGAGGGCCGCGCGGATCGTTTCGAGGTCGCGCATTTCGCCGACGAGGATCACGTCGGGGTCCATGCGCAAAGCCCGGCGGATGCCCTCTTTAAAGTCCGGCACGTCGATGCCGATCTCGCGCTGGTTGACGGTACTCTTCTTGTGCTTGTGGAAGTACTCGATCGGGTCTTCCAGCGTGATGATGTGCCGGTCGTAGTTGTCGTTGATGAAGTTCACCATCGACGCGAGCGAGGTCGTCTTGCCCGAACCGGTCGGCCCGGTGACGAGGAACAGCCCGCGCGGGCGGATGATGAGCGAGCGGATCGCTTCCGGCGTGCGCAGTTGCTCGAACGTGAGGAACTGACTGGGGATGCGCCGCAGCACCATCCCGATCGTGCCCTTCTGCTTGAAGATCGCGACGCGGAACCGGTAGCCGTCCACGTACTCGATGGCGAAGTCGGCCCCGCCCTTCGACTGGAGTTCCTGCTGGCACCGGTCGGGCGTGATGGATTTCATCAGCCCGGTGGTGTCGTCGTTGTCCAGGATCAGGCCGGCGAGGTCGAGCTTCTTCATGCGCCCCTGGTGGCGCACCACGGGCGGCTGACCGACGCTGATGTGCAGGTCGCTGGCCTTCAACTGGATCACGGTGGCCAGCAACTTCTCCATCGAGACTTTAGCCACGGAATTCCCTCGGCCTGGGCAGCGCCAACACCAACCGTCCGGGACGGATGAACCGCGACGGGCGACACCGGGAGGGGACTTTCCGTCGCTTGCCCGGTGTCGAATTATCGCGGTGGTCGGTACTGCCGCCAAAAAACGGAGCGAAACTCCCCCGCCACGCGGAGGATACGACACGGATACCTCTCGTGACCAGGGGTTGAAACCCCTGGTCTGATTACGTTTCCTCGGTGACCAGCACTTCGGCGTGGCAGGTGCTCAGCACCTCTTCGAGCGTGGTGCTTCCGCGGCACGCCTTCAGGATGCCGTCGTCGAGGAGCGTCTTCATCCCGCCAGGGCCGCGGGCTTTACGGCGAATCTCCTGCGTCGGTGCCTGGGCGAAGGTCAGTTCCCGGATGATCGAAGTCATGCGCATCATCTCGAACAGCCCTTGGCGTCCGCGGTAACCGGTCTGACGGCAGTGGTTGCAGCCGCGGCCTCTCATGAACGTCGCCTTCGAGAGTTGTTCGGGCGTGATGCCTGCTGCCCGAACCTCCCCCGCTTGCGGCTGGTATGTCTCCTTACACTTCGGGCAGTTGATCCGAACGAGGCGCTGCGCCATGATCGCGATTACGGAACTTGCGATGAGGAACGGGGGCACGCCGATGTCCCCGAGCCGTGTGATAGCGCTAGGCGCGTCGTTCGTGTGAAGTGTACTGAAAACTAAGTGTCCGGTCAGCGACGCCTGCACAGCGATTTCCGCCGTCTCCTTGTCGCGGATTTCGCCGACGAGGATAATGTTGGGCGCTTGCCGGAGCATCGCGCGGATGATGCGTGCGAAGTCCAGCCCGATCCCGTGCTTCACCTCGACCTGGTTGATGCCCGGCAGGTAGTATTCCACCGGGTCTTCGGCGGTGATGATCTTGCGGTCGGGGCGGTTCAGTTCGTTCAGCGCCGAGTACAGCGTGGTCGTCTTCCCGGACCCGGTCGGGCCGGTCACCAGGAAGATGCCGTTGGGCCGCTTGATGATCTGCTGGAACCGCATGTAGTCTTCTTCCGCGAAGCCGAGGTCGCGGATGCTGACTTGAATGTTCCCCCGGTCCAGGATCCGCATCACGACGGACTGCCCGTGGACCGTCGGGAGCATACTCACGCGCAGGTCGAAGTGTTTGCTGTGGACCGTCATCTTGATGCGGCCGTCCTGCGGGCGGCGCTTCTCACTGATGTCGATCGATCCCATGATCTTGATGCGCGAGAGCATCGGTGCCAGGAGGCGGCGCGGGGCAGAGTCGCGCTCGATCAGCACGCCGTCGATCCGGTAGCGGACCCGGACGCGGTCGGCGAACGGCTCGATGTGGATGTCCGAGGCCCGCTGGTTGACGGCTTCTTGAATGATGAGGTTGACGAGCCGGACGACCGGGGCGTCCGAGTCGTCCGCGTTCGCCATCATCGAGGCGGATTCGGTCTGCGTGAACTCGATGGCCGTGTCGGTGAACTCGACGAGCATCGAGTCCACGGACTCGGTTTCGCTCTGGCCGTAATTCCGGTTGATGGCTTCCTGGATCTGTTCCTGTACGGCGAGAACCGGCAGGATCTCCTTGTTCAGAATGAACTGGAGCTTCTGGACGGTGTCGTAGTTCGTCGGGTCGGCGGTAAGAATCTTGAGCGTGTTGCCGTCGAGTTCCAGCGGCAGCACGACGTTCTCGCGGGCCACCGACTCCGGCACCAGTTCGATGACCGACTTCGGAATGATCAGATCGGTCATGTCCACGAATTGCATGCCGTAGTGTTCGGCGATGGCGGACATGACCTCGTTGGCACTGAGGTACTGCAACTTGATGATCGCATCCTGCAGCTTCATGCCGGTCGCGCTGGCGCTGCTTTCGGCCTCGGCGAGTTGGTCCGCGCCGATGAGCTTCTTCTTGAGCAGAATGTCCGCGAAGTCGCCTCTGCCTTTGGCCATGATGGACGCTCCTTGCGTGCTACCGGGTTGGGCGGTTCGGGGTTGTGCGTGGTCGAATCGTGGGAGAAAATGATGGCGAGCGACGGACGGCCGACATCGGAATCCGAGACGAATCGCGGAACGTGAATGAGTGATGAGTTCAGTGTGACACGGCACCCGCGGGCAGTTCAAGTGAAAAGGTCTTAAAACCGGTCGGAATTCACGACTTTCGCGAAACCGACGCGAGCTTCCGCCCAGGGTCTCGCGACCCTGGCTACCCACAACCGCCCTTAACCAGGGCTAAAACGCGTCCTGTCTTGAAGTCCTGGAAGGGCGGCTGTAGGTAGCCAGGGTCGCGAGACCCTGGTTCCGAGCGACCAACGCGTCACACGTCCACGTCCCAGACGACGATCTTACCGTCCTCGGTGCCGGCGGCGGCGAGCGCGCCGTCCGGGCTGAACGCGACCGACACCAGCCGCCCGGCCTTCCAGTCGAAGGTGCGGAGTTGCTGGCGGGTGTCGGCGTCCCAGAGCGTGACGGTGCCGTTGGTGCGGGCGCACGCGACCGGCCCGCGCGGGTGGACCGCGATCCCGCTGACGAACGACCGTCCGGGGTGAACCAACTCGCCCGCCGCCGCGCCGGTCGCGGCGTCGAAGAGTTGCACATTGCGGTCGTCAGTGCGGACGAGCAACTTCGACCCGTCCGCGGTGAATGCGAGTTGCTTCACCGGGCTGGCCGCGTCGAGGGGAAACCGCGTGAGTTGCTTGCCGGTCGCCGCTTCGCGGAGCGAGACGAACTGGGTCGGGTGCGTCCCGCCGGTTTGAACCGGCACCGCGAGGCGATACTTCGTGGGGTCGATCGCGAGCGGGAAGTTGAATCGCGCGTGCGCGTCCCAGCGGTCTTCCTTCCAGAGCAGGTCCATGTTCGGCAAGCCCCAGCACGTCAGCGCGGCATCAGAATGCCCCGCCCGCCCGACGAACACGCGGTCGGAAACCGTGGCCGTCGCTGCATCGGCCCACCCGGTATGGGCGATCTCAGCGAGCGTTCCAAGCCCTTGCAAATCCACCAAGCTCGCGCCGCTGAAATGGACGACGAACAGATGCGTGTCGTTCAGCACGAACGCGACCGACCGGAAGCTCCATTTGTCGTGCGCGTAGATCCACTTCCGCGTACCGGTCGTCGCGTCCCACACTTCCACGCCACCGCCTGCGCCGAAGGTGCCGCTCGCGGCGGCCACCAGCCCGCCGGGGCCGACCGCGAGCAGGTTCAGCGGGCGCGGGTTCTTGCTCTGGATGATTCGCATGGGTTGCGCCGTAAGCAGCCAGCCGAGGTGGCTTGTAACTTCTTGGGTGGCCGGGGCAGAGTCCTCGATGCCCCGGTTTCCGCTGGGCACCGGGGCATCGAAGACTCTGCCCCGGCCACCCAAGAAGTTACAAGCCACCTCGGCTGGCTGCTTACGGCGCAACCCATGCGAATCATCCAGAGCA
>JAYUBA010000439.1:0-2012 GCA_043741075.1 Frigoriglobus sp. | reverse complement strand
ACCGGCACCCTCACGGGTGCCGCTCGCCTTCACGCGCAGCACTACGGCTTTTTCTCCGGCTCCTTCTTCGGCTCTGGCTCCTTCTTCGGCTCCGGCTCCGTCTTCGGGTCCGGGGTCACCCCGTCCTTGCCCGGTTGCGACTCGACGCTCACCTTCTTGGTCGGGTTCACCTCCGCCGGCGGCCAGATCGGCATCGGCTTGGCGTACTTCGCGCGGGCGTCGCGGAGGCACACGATCAGCCCGTTGTCGGCGGCCAGGTACACGCGGTCGGACGCGGTGTTCACCACATGGACGTTGAACTCGCTCAGGTCGGCCGAGCCGAGCGGGGCGGTCGCCTTGTGGGCGTCGGCGGCCCCGCGCTTGGCGTCGAACACCAGGAACTTGCCCTGGCGGTCGCGGACGTAGACGAACTCCTCGTTCGCGCCGATGATGCGGTCGGCGTTGTCGGCCGACCGCCACACGATGTCGCCGGTCTCGCGGCCGACGCACACCACCCCGCTGTCGTCGCCGGACGCGTAGACGAAGTTCTTGGTGACGAACGGGGAGTGGTTGTTGATGCCGCCGGGCACGGCCCGCCACTTGACGGTCAGCCCACCGTCCAGGTTGCCGGTGGACGCGTCCAGGGCGAACAGGGTGCCGTTGCCGAGCGGGACGTAGTGGGTCTGCCCGGCGGCGGCGGGCGCCGCGGCGACGGGGGAGGTCAGGCGCTCGGACACCTCGGTCACCACCTTGCCCGCCCGGCTGTTCTTGTTCAGCGCGAGGACCGTGTTCCCCTCCATCACGGCCCAGGCGCGGGTCGGGGTGAGGTGGAGCGGGTACAGGATGCGGGCCGTCAGCCCGTACTCCCAGCGGAGCGGCGGCGCGACCGCCTTGGGCCGCAGGTCGGCCAGCATCAGGGACGCGGCGATCGACGGCGGGATGACGCCGATCGACGGCGTCTGCTGCACGTACCGGCCGGCCTCCGAGCGGACGTGGTACGGCTGCCGCAGGGACGGGACGCTGGTGAGCGACGGGGTCGGGGCGCGGTTGCCCAGCGAGTACGGGGGCACGATGCTCGGCAGGGTGGACACCGACGGGGTGCGGGAGCCGGTGACCCCGCCGACCGGCGTCTCCAGCACCTTCGGCCGCACGACCCCCTCGAACGTCTCCACGGGCGCCCCGTAGGCGCCGGGGCTGTACCGCTTCAGCAGGTCGTCCACCGGGCCGGCGGCGGTCCGGGTGCCCGTGCCGAGCGGATCGCCCGCCCCCTTCGCCGGGTCGCCCACGGCGATCGCGCGGGGCAGGTCGTACACGGTCACCCGGTGCGCCCCGGCGCTGCCCGGCCTCATGCCGAGCACGCAGAACACCGACCGCTCGTCGCACGCCAGCCCGGTCGTCGGCGGGGTGCCCAGTTCGGTCGCGAACTCCGTCACCCCGGTGTACCGGTAGAACGCGTACAGCGTGGTGACGTGGGCGACGAACACGAACTGCGAGTTGGCCGCCACCGGGTAGGCGTTGCCGCTGGTCCCGTTGCCCAGCCGGGCCGCCCACTGGATGCGGCCGGTCAGCGCGTCCAGGGCGACCAGCAGCCCGGCCCGCGTCTGCACGAACACCTGGTCGTCGAGGGTCTGCACCTGTGCGAGCGTGTCGCGGGTGCCCTCGACCGGCAGGTACTGCGTCCACTCGGCCCTCAGGTTGAGCCGGTCGAGTACGGCCTTGTCCGGCGGAGCGGCCTTGGAATACGTGCCACTCGGCTGGGCCGGCGCGAGGACCGCGGCGGCGAGCACGACGACGACCACGGCGGCGAGACGATGCCTCATCGGTGCGACTCCCGGACGGCGGGCGCGAATGCAGTTCGACTTCAGTCTAACAGGCGGCACCGGGAACTGTGAGCGCCGATCCGAACGGAGACCGCGCGAAGGCTCCGGCGGGTGTACCGGTGGCACCGGTTGTAGCGGGTCGTGCGCAATCGGGTCGATGACTTCCCCTCTCGGCGGCCGGACTTGTCTGACATACCCCGTCGCTGACGCTCC
>JAYUBA010000438.1:0-2012 GCA_043741075.1 Frigoriglobus sp. | reverse complement strand
CTCTGAAGAGTGCTCACGGCTCGACCCGCAGCCCGGCGGCCTCGGTGATGCGGTCGAACGACGCACGCACGGTGACGTAGCTGATGAGCTGCACCGTGTCGCGGGCACCGATCGACTTGACCGCGTCGGACACGTCGTCGTCGGTGAGCACCACCGGCGACGCGGCCAGCTTCTGGGCGAGCGTGAACGCCGACCGTTCCTTCGCGGTGAAGTCCTTCCAGTCGCCGTCGAGCTTGTAAATCTGGTCGTCCGTCTGGCCCAGCGCGACGAGCCGCTTCTTGGCCCCGCCGGTCGCGTACCACGCGCGATCCTGGCGCGCGACGATCCAACTCACCTGCGCCTTGAACAGCGGCTTCAGGTCGCCCTTCTCGTCGGCGCTCAGTTGGCTCGCGATCCGCGCCTTGCCGGCCGCCGGGAACGTCGCCAGTAGCCGCGCCCACTGGGGCAGATCGCCCTTCGGGTAGTCGGCCGGGAGCAGCTCGCGAGTCTTCTCCTCGGCCGCGAGCGGGAGGCGCGGCTCGCGCTTCGCGGCGGCGGCCAGCGCCTTCTCGGCGTCCCCACGCGACTCCAGCGCCGGTCGGCGGAACACCGTCTGCCGCGTCGGCTCGCCGGTCTTCTCGTCCCGCGCCAGCGGGGCCACCTTCGTGACCAGCGACTTGTACTTGTCGGATGTCGGGGTCAGGTACGAGTGCTTCGCCGCCGGGTCGGCCGGTTCTTTGCCACCGAACCCGCCGCCGCCCGCGGACTGCGGCACGCCGGCCCCCTCCTTCCACCGGTTGATCGCGTTGTTCCCGGCCATCGACATGACCATTTCCAGAATCTGCGCGTCCGTGTAGTGCTTGCGCAGGCCGTCGATGTCGGCGTCGGCGAGTTGGTGCGGCTCGTAGGTGAACTTGCGGGCGAACGCGAAGGCGGTCCGCTGCGCCGCGACGAACTCGGTCCAGTCGCCGTCGAGCGCCGCGATGTCGTCCTCCTTCTGCCCGGCGCGGAGGAGCTTGCTCTCCTGGTGGCCCTGGCAGTACTGGCAGTTGTTCGCGCGGCTCACGAGCCAGAACAGTTGCACCTTGAAGGTGTTGTCCAGGGTCGCCTCGTCGCCGACGGGGCCGAACCCGAACCCGCTCCCGCCGCGCCCGTCGCCGGAGCCGGGCATGTAGTGGTAGCGCAGCCGGCTCTCGTAGCCCATCCCGCGCTCGCCGAGTTTGGTCTTGTCGTCCTCGGTCAGTTCGGGCAGCGGGATGCGCGGCTTCCGCGCCTTCATGTCCTCGATGAGTTGCTTCATCTCCGGCCGCGTCAGCGCGATCGGCCGGGGTACGTTCGTCGGGGGCGGGTCCGCCGCGCCCGCGGGGAACGGGACGAGCAGCAGGCCCGTCAGGGCCGCCAGTACGGTGGCACGCATCGGAAGTTACTTCCAGTATGTGGGAAAGGGAGACGGATCGATGACGGCGAGCGTTACTCGTTGCGAAGAACGACGGTCGATGACCCGATGCCGACGGTAAAGTTCACCGTCTTCTCGCGCGCCTGTCCGTCGGGGCGGACGAGACCGAGTTTCACGGAGAGCACCACGTCCACGCCGGCGCGACCGTTCTCGTCGGCGATCTCGTAGCTCGTCAACTTGTGCCCGGCGGTCCAGTCCGGGTCGCGGGCGATGACCGGCGGGGTTGCGTTCCTCAACTCGTCGGTGGTGCCCCCCCGCTTCCAGGTGTCGAGCACCGTCGTCAGCGCCTCCCGACCCCGCGCGGCGTCGGTTTCGGGCGGGAGGGTGGAACTGCTGCAACCCGCGATCGCGAAGCAACCGGCGGCCAGAAGGAGGAGCGCGCGCATGGGTTCTCGTGTGTTGGAGGGACGGGCCGCGCCCCGCGCTCGCGGGGCGCGAGCCGGTGGGGGTCTCATACCGAATCGCGTTGATTCGTAACTGTAGCCGGGGTCTGTGACCCCGGACCGGCCTCACAGAGGCCGGCTAGAAGATCCAGATCAACGCGATTCGGTATCAGTAGTTGCCGACGACTTCGCCC
>JAYUBA010000437.1:0-6796 GCA_043741075.1 Frigoriglobus sp. | reverse complement strand
AGGCCGGTGACCCACCCTGCCACGCGGCCGAGCCGGTCTGGTAGAAGCGGCTGTACGGCATCACGACCGCGCGGAAGTCCGGCAGCGCCGGGCCGACGCGCAGCCGGTACGACGCCTTCGGGCCGCTCAGAGAGCTAGTCTCGCGGCACCCGACGACGACGTAATACTTGCCGTCCTCGGGCGCGGTGAACGGGTACGGGGCCGGGTCGCTCGTCCGCGTGTAGAAGCCGAACGGGTGCAGCGTGTCGGCGTCGTCGTCCTGCTCGCCGCTCAAGTCCTTCTTCGGGTCTTTGCCGTCGCGGACGGAGAAGTAGAAGTCGCCGCTCGCGCCGATCCGCTCGGCCTGAAGGTCGATGGTGAGCTTGTCGCCCTTCTTGGCGGTGAACGCGATCCAGTCGCGCTCGCCGCGCTTCGCCAGGAACCCCGCGACCTCGCCCGGCCCGGCCATCACCGCGGCCGTCTCCGGCGTACTCGCGGGCGCGGCCTTCACGGTGAGCGCGGCGCGGGCGAGATAGATCACCACCGGGTTGGACGCGCCGCCCGGCCCCTTCAGCGTGTACGCGAAGCCGTCTTGAAGCGCGGTCGTCGGATCGACGCGCGCGAGGCTCGTGAGCTTCGTCGCCGCGTCCGCCGGCGGCGTGACGGTGACCGTGAGCTTCTCCAGGGGGCGACCGTCGGTGGTGTAGCCGTCGGCCGGCACGCCGCCCGGCAGGTTGCGGCCGTAGATGGTGACCGGCGTCGGCTTGCCCGGTTCGACCACGGGCGGGAACACGGCGTCGATCCACGGCGCGGCGCTGACGCTCAGGCGGTAGAAGTAGTCCGGCCCGCCGACGGTGTAGGTGAACTGGAACAGCCGCACGAGGTACTCGCCGTCGGCCGGGAGGATCACGTCAACGAGCGCGTCGTTGTCGCGGGAGTTGCGGCCGGCCGCGAGCTTCCGCCCGCTCGGGTCGAACACCTCGATCATCGGCGACGCCTTGCTGTCGATGGACGACGCGAGGCACGAGACGATGACGCGCTGCCCCTTCTTGCCGGTGAACGAGGTGTAGTCCACGTCCGTCGGGGCGCTGATGACGCCGCTCACGGTGGTGCCGAGTTCGACCTTCTGCGCTTCCGGCACGTCGTTGTTCGGTTCCTTCTCGGCCACTTCGATCTGATCGCTCACCGCGAACGTGCGCGGGTTACTCGCGCCCCACTTGCCGACGAAGCGCAGGTCGTAGAGGCCGGGCGGCACGTCGGCCGCGGCGGTCACCTTGAACTTGTGCGGCCCGGCCGGGTTGGCCTTCGGCGGCGGCACGGTCTTCTTCGGGTCCTTCGGGTCCGGCGTCGGGTCTTTGGGCGGGGCGATGTATTCGCCCTTGATGCCGGGGTGCGCGAAGAGGAGCTTCTCCGGCTCCTCCACGTCGGTGCCGGTGACGGTCACTTCGACGCTGGTGCCGGCCTTCACCCCCAGCGGGAAGACGTGCTGGACGCGCGCGGCCGGCAGGCCGGGCGGCGGCGGTTGCGCCGCGGCGGTGCCGCACGCGGCCAAAAGCACGAGGCCGAACACGAGCCGGCGCATGGGGAGGTCTCCGGATGGGCTGTCTTGGCGGGCGGGGCGGACGCGCGAGCACGCGCGGTCAGGCGGGGATAATGGTTATGGTAAGCCGTTCCGCGGCGCGGGTCAAGCGAATCGTTCAGCGCGGCCGGCACGCGGGTCAGGCCAGCAGGTCGTCCGCCACTTCGGCCCGCGTGACCGCGACATCGGTCAGCGTGTCGTCGCGCCCTTCGTGTGGGAAGGTCAGTTTCGTGTGATCGAGGCCGAGGGCGTGGAGCAGCGTCGCGTGCAGCGCGGGGACGCGCACCACCTTCTCCACCGACTTGTAGCCGAAGTCGTCGGTCGCGCCGTGGACGTACCCCTTTTTGAACCCGCCGCCCGCGAGCCACAGCGAGAACGCGTGCCGGTTGTGGTCGCGGCCGTCGGTGCCCTGCGAGATCGGCAGCCGGCCGAACTCGCCCGTCCACATCACGACGGTCGAGTCGAGCAGCCCGCGGCGCTTGAGGTCGAGAACCAGGCCCGCGCTCGGCTGGTCGGTCATCGCGCACAGGTTCTTCAGGTTCTCGGCGTTCTTGCTGTGCGTGTCCCACGGCTGGCCGTTGAGGAAGAGTTGCACGAACCGCACGCCGCGCTCCACGAGGCGCCGCGCGAGCAGGCACCGCTTGCCGTACTCCGCGGACTTCGGGTTGTCGATGCCGTACAGCTTCCGCGTTTCTTCCGTCTCCTTCGAGAGGTCGAGGACATCGGGCACGGCGGTCTGCATCTTCGCGGCGAGTTCGTAGTGCTGAAGGCGCGCCTCGAGTTCGGCGTTCCCCGCGTGCCGGCGGAGGTGGGTCGCGTTCAGCCCGCCGAGGAGGTCGAGTTGGTTGCGGCGGGCGCCGGCGGGCACGTCGGCGGGTGTCGCGAGGTGCGCGACCGGCGTGCCGGTGGCGCGGAACGGCGTACCCTGGTACACCGCGGGGAGGAACCCGCTCGACCAGTTGTTCGGGCCGTCCACGGGCAGCCCGCCGGGGTCGGACAGCACGACGTACGCGGGCAGTTCCTTGCGCTCGCTGCCCAGGCCGTACAGCACCCACGACCCCCACGCCGGCCGGCCGGGGAACACCTTCCCGCTGTGGATCAGCCGCAGCGCCGCCTCGTGATCGACCGACTCCGTCGTCATGGATCGCACGAGCGTGATGTCATCGACGATGCCGCCGGTGTGCGGGAGCAGTTCCGACAACTCGACGCCGGCCTTGCCGCGCTTCGCGAACGTGAACGGCGACGCGAGGAGGTTGCCCGTCTGCGTGTGGAAGTGCGTTTCGAGCTTGTCCGGGTGCGGCTTGCCGTGCCGCTTGGTGAGTTCGGGCTTGGGGTCGAACAGGTCCATCTGCGACGGCCCGCCGTGCTGGAACAGGCAGATGACGGCCGTGGCCTTCGCGGCGTGGTGCGGCCTCTTCGGCGCGAGCGGGTCGCTTCCCCCGGAGCGGGGGGCGTCAGTCCCCTGTGCCTCGAAGGCCAACTGTGCCAGCGCGAGCGCGCCGAGCGAACCCGCGGAGGTCGATAAAAACGCCCGGCGATTCAGCGCGAAGTCTGCTTGCGATAACACAATCAACCTCACTCGACGTACAGGAACGCGTTACTCGCGAACAACATCTGGCACAGGTCCGCCCACGCGCGAACGTCGGCGTCCTTCTCCGTGGCGTAAGCCGCGCGCTGCCGGCCGAGGAACTTCTCGCACGCCGCGACTTCGTCCGCGAGCGGACCGCGCCCGCAGGTGAGCCGGAACGCGAGCGCGAGCCGCTTCGTGGCGTCGCCGCCGGCTTCGCGCGCCACCCGCGTCGCGAACGCCTTCGCGCGGGCGCGGGAGAATTCTGAGTTGAGCAGCGCGAGCGACTGGAGCGGCACCGTCGAGGGCGACCGCTTCCCGCAGGTGGTCACGATCGACGGCGCGTCGAACAGTTGGAGGAAGGTGACCACCTGCGTGCGGCGCTGTTGTAAGTAGACCGACCGCTTGCGTGCGCCGTCGGCCTTCTCCGCGATTTCGACCGTGCCTTCCGGCGTGCGCGTGCTGGGCACGTACGGCCCGCCGGTGCGGGTGTCGAGTTCGCCGGAGACGTGCAGCATCGCGTCACGAACGGCTTCCGCGTCCAGCCGGCGGAGCGGGAACCGCGCGAGCAGGCGGTTGTCGGGGTCGATGGCCTCAAGACCGTCGCGCGGCTCGCTGCTCTGGCGGTACACGGCCGACGTGAGGATCAGCCGGTGCAGGTGCTTGATGCTCCACGGTTTCGAGGAACCTAACCCCCCAGCCCCCTTCCCTAAGAAGGAAGGGGGGGCCGGACTGCCGGCAGGTCTTGGCCCCCTCTCCCCTTGGGGGAGGGGGTTGGGGGAGGGGTTCTTAAACTCCGCCGCGAGCCAATCCAGCAACTCCGGGTGCGACGGCTTCGCCCCGGACGCGCCGAGGTTGTCGGCGGTCGCGACGAGGCCGGTGCCGAAATGGTGCTGCCAGACGCGGTTCACCATCACCCGCGCGAACAGCGGGTTCTCCGGCGACGTGACCCACTTCGCGAACGCGGTGCGGCGGCCGGTCGAAACGCGGCCCATCGGCCGCGTTTCGATTGCGAATGTGTTTTTGGGCGTACTGATCGCTTCCAGCGCGCCGGGCTGAACCTCCGCGCCGGGTTGGTGATGGATCCCGCGTTTCAGAAGGTGATGCGCGGGCGGGTTCGGGTCGGTCTCCACGAACGCCGCGAGCTTCTCGGCTGGCTTTGGCCGGTCGCCTTCGCGCGATGCGATGGTCTGCTTCACGCGGTCGCGGAGCGCGGCGTACTCGGGGAACCGCTTCGCGAGGTCGTCGTCGCTGACCTCGGCGACCTTAGCGTGCGTCTTGAGTAACGCCTGCTGCGCGGGCGTCCGCTTGTCCTTCGGTGCCCTTCCCGCGTCGATGACGGCGGTTCGCGTCGGCGCGTCGAGGTCGCGCAGGCGCTCGTCGAGGAACTGCTCGCGGAGCGGGTCGGCGAACGCGGTCAGCCCGTCGCGCGCCGCCTTCACCTGTCGGTCGATGAGTTGGTTCTTGCGCAGCGCCTCCGCGAGTTCGGACTTCGTGCCGATCGCGACGACGCGCTCGCTCGGCTTCGTCCACTTCTCCGCGTTGTACACCGGGAAGAGGAGCGCCTGAAGCCCGTAGTATTCCGCCTGACTGACCGGCTCGAACTTGTGGTCGTGACACCGGGCGCACTGCACCGTGAGGCCGAGCAGGCAGTTCATGAGGTTCTGCACGTTGCCTTCGAGCACGGTGAAGCGATCAATGCGGACCTCGTCCGGGTTGCCGTCGCTCTCGCCGGTGCCGTCCGGGGCGTTGCGGAGGAAGTGCGTCGCGGTGAGCGCTTCGACCATCGCCGGCGTCACGTCGCCGCCGGGGGTGTACCCCGCGAGTTCGTCGCCCGCGATCTGCTCCCGCACGAACCGGTCGTAGGGCTTGTCCGCGTTGAACGCCTTCACGACGTAGTCGCGGTACTTCCACGCGAGCGGCCGGTCGCTGTCGGCGCTGAAGTAGCCGTTGCTGTCGGCGTAGCCCGCGGCGTCGAGCCAGAGCTTGCCCCACCGCTCGCCATAGGCCGGCGACGCGAGGTAGCGGGTTACCATCTGCTCGTAGGCGTCCGGTGCCTTGTCCGCGAGGAACGCGTCGATCTCCGCGACCGTCGGCGGCAGTCCCGTGAGGTCGAAGCTGACGCGGCGGATGAGCGTCGCGCGGTCCGCTTCGGGGTTGAGCGCGAGCTTCTTCGCTTCGAGCGCCGCGAGGATGAACCGGTCCACGTCGGTGCGGGCCGTGCCCTTCACCTCCGGCACCTTCGGCCGCACGACCGGCCGGAACGCGCGATGCGCTTCGGGCCTGGGCGGGTCGTCGGCCGCGACAGTCGCGCAGACGAGCGCGGTCGCGAGAACGAAGCACAGCGCGATTCGCGGAGCGGTGAACATAGGAGATACTGTAACCGGGTAGACTCGTTCCGGTAAAGCACATGCCGGGGAGCTTTTCTGATGAAGATCGCGCGGCTGGAAGTGTTCGTCATCGGCGACGGGCCGGAGATCGACCCCGATAAGGGCGGCGTCGAACCGCTCGCGTGCGTCCGCGTGTACACCGACGACGGGCTTTCGGGGCTGTCCGAAGTGTTTCGCGTGCCGCCGGGCGCGGTGCGGGCAACCGTCGGCGGCCCCGACACGCACTTCGGGAGATTGCTCCTTGGCCAAGAGATCACGCACCCCGAACGCCTCTGGCAGCGGATGTGGGACGCGTTCATGCACACCAACCGCCGCGGGTGGGAGATCATCATTCTCGGGGCGCTCGATGTCGCCATCTGGGACATCTACGGACAGGCGCTGAAGCGGCCGGTGTGGGAACTACTCGGCGGGGCGCAGCGCGGACCGTTTCAGACGCCCGCCGGCGCGGAAGTCGCGGTCACGCCGTACTGCACGCTCGTTTCGGACGTGTGGGGCGGGGAACCGATGTTCGCGCAACAGGTGGCCCGCGCCGAGCGACTGGCGGCGCTCGGCTACCGCGCGTTCAAGGTCGAACCGATGATGTCGTCACCGGCCGACGTGGTCGAACTCGCCCGCCGCTTCCGCAAGGCGCTCGGTGATAAACCCACGCTCATGGTCGATGTCGGCTACCTGTTCAACGACGTGCCCACCGCGGCGCGGGTGTGCCGCGAACTCGAAGCGTTCGACGTGTACTTCTTCGAGACGCCGTTCCCCGTGGATTCGCCCGCGCCCTACGCGGAGCTGGCGGCGCGCACGTCGATCCCGCTGGCGATGGGCGAACACGGCGTCACCCGGTGGGAGTTCCTCGACATGATGGACCGCGGGCGCGTGTCCGTGGTGCAGCCGTACATGACCACCTGCGGCGGGCTGACCGAGGCGAAGCGGATCGTCGAACTCGCGCGCGCACGCGGTGCGATCGTCTGTCCGGGGAACTGGTCCACGCAGATTCTCGGCGCCGCGACCGTTCACCTCGCGGCGTTCTCGCCGATTACGCCGTACATCGAGTTCGCACCGGCCGAGGTGTACGAGTCGCCGCTGCGCCGCGAGCTCCAGGCCGCGGGCTTCCCCGTGAAGAACGGCACGATCGCGCTCCCCGAGCGCCCCGGCATCGGCTACGATCTGCCGGCCGAGATCGTGTCGCGCTTCGCGATGACGTGACGCGCCCCTTACACGGGATCGAATTGAAGACGAGCCATCTGCATGGCTTTGACCTCCCCCCTTGAGGGGGAGGTCGGCGAGGCT
>JAYUBA010000436.1:0-2014 GCA_043741075.1 Frigoriglobus sp. | reverse complement strand
CTCAGCCCAGGGCAACGCCCTGGGGTCCGCACGCGGTCGCGCCTCGCGCTCGCCGCTCTCCCCCTCGCCGCCCTCGTCGCGCTGCTCGCCGCCGCGCCCCCGCAGACCGACACGCCGGACGAACTCATCCGGCGCGCGAACGAGATGTTCCGCGCCGGCGACCCCGACGCTGCGGAAGCCGCCGACAATCTATACGCAGCCGCGGAGGAGCGCGCCGCCGATCCGGGCTTGGTCGCGTTCAACCGCGCCGCGGTTCACTTCGAGCGCGGGCAGTTCCCCCAGGCCGAAAAGCAGTACGACCGCGTCCTCGGCGACGCCGCGTGCCCGGCCGACCGCGCCGCGAAGGCGTGGTACAACCGCGGCACCTGCCTGCTCCGCCGCGGCGGGTCGATGGGCGTGTACCGGTCCGCGGTCGCGTGCTTCGAGAACACCCTCGACAGCCCGGCGGCCGACGACCCGCTCAAGGCCGACGCCCGGCACAACCTCGAACTCGCCAAACTGCTCTGGAACGAGGAGCGCAAGAAGGCCGCGAAGCCGGAGGACGAGTCGCCGAACAAGAAGCCGCCCCCGGAAGAGGACAAGCAACCGCGGCCGGAACCGGACCGGAAGGACGGCGGCCTCGAACCGAACCCCGGCGACGAGACCAGACCCGGCGACCCCACTCACAAGGTCGGCCCGCAGCCGCAGCAGGTGCCGCAACCGAGCGCCATCAAGCCCATGCCCGCCGACCAACAGGTCGCCGGTAATAACGCGAACCTTCAGGCACTGAAGGACGAGGACGAGGTGCAGAAGCTCACCCCGGAAGACGCGCGGGCGTACATGAAGGAAACGTCGAAGCGGCGGAAGCGCGAGCTGCACTCGATGCTCGAAACGCTGTACGGCCCCGACCGCGCCGGCGTGCGGGACTGGTAGCCGGGGAAGTGTGCAGTGGAGAGTGAGCAGTGGGCAGAATAAGCAGCCGAGTGGCGGTGGCCGCATGAACCCTGGTCAGCGATCTTCCCTGCGTCTGGCCGTCTTGTGTGCCGTCTGCACACTGCCCACTCTCCACTGCCCACTGCTGGCGCAGCCGCAGTTCTTCGAGCCGAAGGAGCACTTCTACAAGGCGAAGGGCGTCGGGGTGGCGGTGAAGTGGGAGGTGCCGCGCCCGGTCGTCGAAGACGGGCGCGAACTGACCGCGACGCTCGTCGTCTCCCGCGCCACCAACCCCGCCGGGGTCGTGCGGCCCGACCTGAAGGCGCTGCCCGCGTTCGCGGACCGGTTCTCCGTGACCGACGCGCCCGACCCGCCGCTGACGGCCGACGCGAAGGAGGTGCGGTTCGCCTACAAACTCCGCCCGCGGAACCGCACCGTCGATCGGGTGCCGGCGCTGGAGTTTTACTACTTCAACACCGCCGCCGCGCCGGGCAAGTCGCCGTTCCGTTACACCAAAGCCGATTCCGTTTCGATCGCGGTCACCGAGCCGCCGCCCAAGCCGCGCGTGCCGATGGTCGAAGCGGACCACCTGTTCCACGTCGCGACCGGCCCGGAGGTGCTGCGCGGGCCGTTCGTGCCATGCCGGTGGGCGTGGGGTGCCGCGGCGCTGTTCGGCCCGCTCGCGGCGGGCGCGTGGTTCCTGGCGTGGCGGCGCGTCTACCCGGACGCGGCGCGGGCGGCCCGGCTGCGGCGGTCGCGGGCCGCCCGCCGGGCGACGGACGCGATCCGCAAATCCGGCCGCGCGCCGGACCCGCCCGCGGCCATCGCCGCCGCGGTGCTGGGCTACCTGCGGACCCGGTTCCCGCTGCCCGAAAGCGCGGTGACGCCGTCGGAGATCGCCGCCGCACTTTCCGAGGCAAAGGTTCCGACCGACGCGGCGGAGGCAGCGGCCGACGTGTTCCGCGGGTGCGACCGCGCCCGGTTCGCGCCCCCCGGTGACAGCGGGGCGTCGCTCGCGGCCGACGCCGAGGCTGCGGTCGCGCGACTGGAGGCGCTCGCGTGAACCCGCCGACGCGCGAAGCCGGCGTCTTGATCTTGACCT
>JAYUBA010000435.1:0-6807 GCA_043741075.1 Frigoriglobus sp. | reverse complement strand
AGGACCACTCGAACCTGCACATGGCCTTCGACAACACGGCGAAGTGGTTCAACCACATTCACGGCGGCTGGCCGGTGGCGCACAAGGGCGTGGACCTGACCTACCGCGGCTTCCCGGCGGAACTGACGCAGAACTGGATGCGGTACGAGTACTTCGGCAAGGGCGGCGGCTACGGCTTCGGCGACCAGTGGGGCGGGCGGGGCGGCTGGGCGATGGAGGGCGCGCCGGCACCCGGAATGCTGGCATCGGCGGGCGCCCCCGGCGGGTCCGGCGCGAAGAAGGACGGTGCGCTGTTCGACCCGACGGCCCTGCCGGCCGACGGGACGTACACTGGCGATAAGCAGAACAACGCCCTCCAGCAGGGCGCTCAACCCGGTGGCAGTGGCCCCGGCCCGGACCTGAACAACGTGTCGGCGCGGAAGAACCTGAACGAGACCGCGTTCTTCTTCCCGCACCTCGTCAGCGACGCCGACGGCACCGTCCGCATTGCGTTCGAGATGCCGCAGGCACTGACGAAGTGGAAGTTCATGGGCTTCGCACACGACAAGACCCTGCGCAGCGGGTTCATCACCGACACCGTCGTCACGGCGAAAGACCTGATGGCCCAGCCGAACCCGCCGCGGTTCCTCCGCGAAGGCGACGTGCTGGAGTTCACCGTCAAGGTGAGCAACCAGAGCGCCACCCGGCAGAAGGGCACGTCGCGGCTGTCGTTCAAAGACGCCCGCACCGAAAAGCCCATCGACAAGGAATTGGGGATCGCGAACGCCGACCAGCCCTTCGACCTGGCCGCGGGCGAGAGCAAAACGCTGTCGTGGAAGCTCACCGTGCCCGACGACCTCGGCCCGATCATCTACAAGGCCGTCGCCGCCACCGACCGCCTCTCCGACGGCGAAGAGGCCATCATTCCCGTGCTGTCGAAGCGCGTGCTGGTGATGGAATCGCTGCCGCTGCCGATCCGCGGCCCCGGCACGAAGGACTTCGACTTCACCAAGCTGCGGAAGTCCGCCGACAGCGCCACCATCAAGAGCCAGGCGCTCACGGTGCAGATGGTCAGCCAGCCGTCGTGGTACGCGGTGATGGCGCTGCCGTACCTGATGGAGTACCCCTACGAGTGCAGCGAGCAGACGTTCAACCGGCTCTACGCGAACGCGGTCGCCCGGCACATCGCCACCAGCGACCCGAAGATTCGCAAGGTCTTCGACCAGTGGAAGAACACGCCCGCTCTCGACAGCCCGCTGGAGAAGAACCAGGACTTGAAGACGGTGCTGCTCGAGGAAACCCCGTGGGTGCGGCAGGCGGTGTCCGAGAGCCAGTCGCGCAAGAACGTCGGCATCCTGTTCGACGACAACCGGCTGAACGCGGAGACCGCGCGGCTCACCGACAAGCTCGCGCAGATGCAGCACGCGGACGGGTCGTGGCCGTGGTTCCCCGGCGGGCGCGGCGACGACTACATCACCCTCTACATCACCACCGGGTACGGCCGGATGCGGCACCTGGGCGTGAAGCTCGACGCCGCCCCCGCGGTGAAGGCGCTCGCCCGCCTCGACGCGTGGGCGCAAGAGCAGTACGTGTGGGCGCAGGCGCACAAGCCGGAGGCGAACCACCTCAGCCCGACGATGGCGCTATACCTCTACGCCCGCAGCTTCTTCCTCGCCGATAAGGCGGTCGGCAACGAACACCGCGCCGCGCTCGACTACTGGCTGGGCCAGTCGAAGACGTACTGGCTGCAACTCGCCAACCGGCAGTCGCTGGCGCACCTGGCGCTCGCGCTCAAGCGGTTCGGCGACAAGGACACCCCGACCGGCATCATGAATTCGATCAAGGAGCGGTCGAAGAACGAGGAGGAGATGGGCATGTACTGGCGCGACACCGAACTTTCCTACTCGTGGGCACGCGCCCCGATCGAGACGCAGGCGATGATGATCGAGGCGTTCGACGAGGTGATGAACGACGCGAAGGCGGTCGAGGACTGCAAGGTGTGGCTGCTCAAGCAGAAGCAGACGCAGAACTGGCGGACCACGAAGGGCACCGCCGACGCGGTGTACGCGCTGCTCCTGCGCGGCGACAACCTGCTCTCGTCCGACGCGCTGGTGGAAGTGAGCCTCGGCAACCAGACGATCAAGCCGGAGAAGGTGGAGGCCGGCACCGGGTTCTACGAGCAGAAGTTCGTTCGCGGTGAGGTGCAGCCGTCGATGGCGACGATTCAGGTGAAGAAGACGGACAAGGGCGTGAGTTGGGGCAGCGTCCACTGGAGCTACCTGGAGGACATTTCCAAGGTGACGCCGCACGAGGGCACGCCGCTGAAGGTCGAGAAGAAGCTGTACAAGAAGACGCTCACCAAGACCGGCCCGGTGATTGCGCCGGTGAAGGAGGGCGAGGCGCTGGGCGTGGGCGACGAAGTGATCGTGCGCATCGTGCTGCGGACCGACCGCGACATGGAGTACTGCCACCTGAAGGACCAGCGGGGCAGCGGCACGGAGCCGGTGAACGTGCTGTCGCGGTACAAGTACCAGGACGGGCTGGGGTACTACGAGAGCACCAAGGACACGGCGAGCCACTTCTTCATCTCGTACCTGCCGAAGGGCGTGTACGTGTTCGAGTACGCGGTGCGGGTGCAGCACAAGGGCAAGTACCCGACCGGGTTCGCGAACGTCGAGTGCATGTATGCGCCGGAGTTCAACAGCCACAGCGAGAACATCAACCTGGAAGTGAAGTAAGAGAAGAGTAGGAGTTACGCAGTTGCCAGTGTTAGCCCCGGAGGGGCGACCGATGGTAGCCCAGGGTGGAGCGAGGCTTTGCGAGCGCAACCCTGGGTAAAGTAGGCGAAAATGAATGTAGCCCCGGAGGGGCGACAGAACCTTTGCGGTCGGCTCTGTCGCCCCTCCGGGGCTACGGGCCTTCTCCTGGTGTCTTCCAGGGGTTGCGCTCGCAGAGCCGCGCTCCACCCCTGGCTACCATCGGTCGCCCCTCCGGGGCTGAAGACACCGACCGACTGCGTAACTCCTAAAGAGTTTCCAGGCTAATCCAGGTACACGAGTTCGGCTGCCGCGCGGTACGTGTGTTCGAGATCGACCGGCACCGACTGGTACACGTTGAGCGGCAACCGGATCGCGGGGAGCGGGTCGCCGATGCGGAACGGCCGCACCCACTGGGCAATGAGAGTCCCTTCGGGCACCGGTTCGCCCACGCGGTAGCTGACCGCGAACGGCACCGGGCACTGCGGTTGTTCGATCCCGATTCCCGCCGCGATGCCGTCTGCGAACGAGAACCCGGCGGGCCGCGGGAGCACGTCGATCAACAGCAGGTGAACGGAGTTGTAAAGGTAGCCGAGGTAGCGGTTGGTGTACCGCTCGCGCGCGTCCGGCCGGTCCTTGTTCCGCGGCGACACGATCTCGACGGCCGCGATCAGTTGGCCGTGCAGGTCGATGTGGACCGTTCGGAGTGGATCGACGGCAAGGGTGGCGACCGTTTCCCGGTCCGGCGCGCCTTCGCCCCCGGGCGCGTCGGCGGACAGGTCCGGGCGCGGCTTCCAGTTGCGCACCCCCAGGTCCGGGCGGCCGTTCGGGGAATCCACCGTCAGCGCAGGCACCCCGCCGAGGTACGCGCGGAAGCCTTCCGGCAATCGCGGTTTCAGCCATTCGAGGAGTTGGTTCTGCCACACCAAGTGCAGGCTGTCCCACCCGCGATCGTCGGTCCAGTCGTGTAGCGGCATACGTCACCTCCGCCGTCATCATAACGGCGCACCGCCCGCCGGGGAACCGGCGGGCGGCGTTTCGTTGGCCGCACCCCACGAGTCACCCGACGTACACGCCGCCGTTGAGCGCGCCGAACGGCATCAGGCTGCCGAGGAACGCCAGGTTGATGCCGTTGTACCCCTCGACGATCGCCAGCCCGGACGCCGTGCCGAGGAGCAGGTCGGGCCGGCCGTCCCCGTTCAGGTCGTTCCCGGACACGTTCACCCCGACCGCGGCCCCGCCGAACACGAAGAAGCTGCCGAGCGACGACAGGTCCCGGCCGCTGAACGCCCGCACGACCGCCGGCCCGGTGGCGGCCCCGGTGATGACGTCCAGCTTGCCGTCGTTGTTCAGGTCGGCCAGCGCGAGGGTCACCCCGCCGGTGCCGGGGCCGGCGAAGAAGCTGCCCAGGGACGACAGGTCCCGGCCGCTGAACCCGGCCACGAGCGTGCCGCCCTGCGCCATGCCGGCGATCACGTCCGCCCGCCCGTCGCCGTTCAGGTCGCCGACCGCGACGTTCACCCCGCCGAAGAAGTTGCCGAACGGCAGGAAGTTGCCCAGGGACGACAGGTCCCGGCCGCTGAACCCCGCCACGCGCGCCAGCCCGGTGGTGGTGCCGACGATGATGTCCGCCCGCCCGTCGCCGTTCACGTCCCCGACGGCGAGCGACACCCCGCCGTTGTACCCGGCGAACGCGGTGAAGCTGCCCAGGTCGGCCCCGGTCACGCCGTCGAACGCCTTCACGAGCGACGACCCGGTGGCCTGGACGGTGACGATGTCGGCCACCCCGTCCCCGGTCACGTCGCCCGTCGCCACGCGCACGCCGCCGGTCGCGTTCGGGCCGTACGGGGCGAACGCGAACCGCCGCGTGCCGTCCACGTTGAACGCGGCCACGAACGGCTGCCCGGCCCCGGTGCCCAGAACCAGGTTCAGGCGCGGGTCGTCGTCGATGATGGTGACCGTCGTGGCGGACTGCCCGCCGATCGCCGCCCCCGGCGCGCCGGTGATGAGGAGGACGATCGTCTCGTTCCCCTCGACGAGGGTGTCGTTGACGATCGGGATGCTCAGCACGGCCGTCGTCTGGCCGTCGGCGAAGGTGACGGTGTACGGGCCGCCGGTGAAGTCGAGGCCCGCCGTGGCGGTGCCGCCGACCACCGAGACCGTGACCGTCCCCGGACCGGTGCCGCCGGTGCGGGCGAGTACGACGTTCACGCTCCCCCCGGCTTCCGTGACCGAGACCGTCGCCGACTGGAACGCGACCGTGCCGGTCGGGGCGTCGCCCAGGGCCAGCCCGGCGAGGGCCGTGGCCCCCGCGCCCACGTTGCCCACCTTGGTCGCGGCACCAGTCGCCAGGTCGATCCGGTACAGGCCGGTCACGCCGCCCACGACCAGGGTCGCGTACCCGGTCCCCGCGGCCACCGCGTTGGACGCGGTCACCCGCACGCCGGCGGGGATGTCGAACCCGTTGACCGCGGTGAAGGCGAGCGCGGCCCCGCTCAGCGTCACCGACTTGCCCACCGTCTGCGTGCCGCCGTTCGCGGTGTTCTGGATGAACAGCGTGCCGGTCGTGGCGTCGAGCGTGTAGAGCGTGGTCACCCCGCCCGTCAGCGACTGGCCGAAGCTGTTCGTGTACGCGGTCGCGCTCACGCCGGTGGACCCGCTGCCGTTGATGTTCGTGTCGGTCCCGGCCACGGTCCCGTTATTCGGGTTCACGCGGAAGTTCAGTCCGGTACCGGTGACGACGCGGATCCGATCCACGGTCGGGTTGAAGTCGATCCCGTACCCGGTCGTCGCCGGGTCCGGCAGGGCGGCCACGAGGTCCACCGAGCCGACCGTTCCGACGATCGTCGCCCCGCCGAGTTGCGGGTCGATCAGGTAGAGCGTGCCGTTGCCCGTGGTCGCGTTCACGCCCAGGCCGTAGAGCTGCCCGGTCTGCGGGCGGAAGTCGATCCCGACGAGCACGTCGTTCGGGTCCACCCCGGTGACGGCCACGGTCGTGGTCGTGGTCGGCGTGGCGGTGTTGAACCGGATCAGGCTCGTGCCGGCGGCGCCGAGCGCGACCGCCGGGAACCCGCCCACGTCGCTCTGCACGGCCAGCCCCTGCACGGCGGTCGAGCCGGTGTTCACGGTGCCGAGGAACGTCGCCTGCGCGTTCACCAGGTTGATGCTGTACAGCCCGGTCGCGGTGCCGACGGTCAGCACGGCGAACGCGGAGCCGGAGGTCACGGCCGCGTTCGAGGCGGCGGCGTTCACCCCGGCCGGGATGTCGAACCCGCCGATCGAGGTGAAGTTGAGCGCGGACCCGTTGAGGGTCACCGCCTGCCCCAGCGTCTCCGTGCCGGTGTTGGCCGGGTTCTGGATGAACAGCCTGTCGCTCGCGCCGTCGAGGGTGTAGAGCGTGGTGATCCCGCCGTTGTTCGCCACGTCGTTCGTGTACGCGGCCCCGTCCACCGTCGTCGTGCCGGTGTTGATCGCCCCGTCCGGGTTGGTGCCGGTGACGGTGCCCGATGTCAGTCCGGTGTTGTCGCCGTCCACCGGTGCGCCGGTGTTCGGGTTGATGCGGAAGTTCAGCGACCCGGCGACGACGCGAACGCGGTCCACCGCCGGGTTGAAGTCGAACCCGTAGCCGACCGTCGCGGGGTCGGGCAGATCGACCACGGTGGTGCCGTCGGTCGTGAACGCGACCGACCCGGCGGTGCCGACGATCCCGGCCTGCCCGGTGCGGGTGGAGATGGCGTACAGCGTGGCGGTGTCGGCGGTCGCGTTCACACCGAGGCCGTAGAGGAGGCCGTTCTGCGGGCGGAAGTCGATGCCCACCAGCGTCTCGCTCCCGTTCACGCCCGTGATCGTCACGGGCGTCACGAGCGTCGGGTTGGCCGTGTCGAACGCGAGCAGGGTGCCCCCGCCCGCGTTCAGCCCGTACGCGACGGCCGGGGTGACGCGGTCTTCAAGGGCTTCGACGTTGAGGCGGACGGCGCGCTTGACGCCGCGAACGGACGTGCGCATGGCAACTCCGGGAGAATGAGGACTTGTGGTGCGAAATCAATGGAGTGGCGACGACCAGAAACAGTTG
>JAYUBA010000434.1:0-2018 GCA_043741075.1 Frigoriglobus sp. | reverse complement strand
TGTCGCCCGCCACGACCGCGGCCGGCTCGGGGGCCTTCGACAGCACGTCCGCGTAGGCGTTCCGCTCGCGGGGTAGCCACTCCGCTGAGATGTGCCCCACGTCCAGCGATGCCGCCAGCGACACGGCCTCGTCCCGGAGCGCCGCGAGGTGCGGCAGCTTCATCCGCCACTCCCGGTTGAACCCGTTCACCACCAACTGCGAGTCCCCGTAGACGCGGAGCGTGTCCAGCGTCAGCCCCCGGACCGCCGCGATCCACTTCAACGCCGCGATCAGCCCGCCCCACTCGGCCGTGTTGTTCGTGGCCTCGTGCCGGGGCCGGCCGGGCATCGTCCCGGACTGCTCGGCCACCGGGACGCCGCCGTCGCCGGTGGCGTGCCAGCCCCACGCCGGCAGCCCGCCGGGGTTCGGGTTGCAACTCCCGTCGAAGTGGACCGTCAGCGTCGTCAGGTTGCCGAACGCGGTCATGACTGAACCCCGGATGCCGGCGGCGGCGGATTTGGCCCGAATGCGGGCACCCGGATTCAGAGTAGACCGAAGGCGTTCAAGCGAAGAGGTGAAAGGCGTCGAAGTCGTCGAAGGCAGCCGGCCTCGAAGACAGCCAAGGCAGTCGGCAACGATTCTGATTAGCGGATGGTGAGCGGGGCGCAGTTACCCGTCCAAAACAGGTAACTGCAACACCCTGACCGGCGTTCGGAGCCGCGGTATGCTTTGTCCCAGTTGCGTTTTGTTCCGGTGTCCAACTGGCCGCGTCGCCGCGGACCCTTCGCACCGTCGGGTTCTTGTGCCTACCGCACCGGGAGCGCCTGCCAGCCTCACTCCCCAACACCCGATCCACCCCCGCCGTCGGGAGTAGAGGCCAAAGCCAGTGGGGGAAATGTCTCAGCCCCCGCACGCCCGGCGTCAACTCGTCTCGGTCACTGTTCTCGCTTTGGACGGCGACAACGGGGTTAGTCCCGGCGACCTAAGTTTCGTCCTGTCCGTCGAGCTACGCTCACGCACGGTCAGCAGGCGGTTCCGCAACCTGGCGGGATGTCCAACACCCAACGATACCCCGGGCCGACACGAAAGGAAAAGTCCCGTGGCCCGGAATTGTTCCGAACCGCCACGAATCCTAGGCCCAAATCGTTCGCAGGGCGACCGGGTGCCGCGAGGCGAATCAGCCTGTATGCGTCTGCCAATGCGTCTGCCAATGCGACCGCATTGGGTGTGCCATACTGAGTCACAACGGCCGGCTGTCACCCCTTCCGGCGGGGCTTCTTCGCGGGCTTCGGGAGATGGCCCGTCCGCTCGCCCGTTTGCGGTGTAGTGTACGGGTGAACAACATCAGGGGGCGACTTCTTAGCGCGGCCGGTGCCCCGCTTCGCCCGCGAACCGGTCGGCATCGCCCCCACTGGCACGCGGGTGTTCGCGTCGAGTTGGCCCGCGTACAGTCGCGTCAGCACTTCGACCACGAACGCCCTGGACTTCCCGCCCATCCGCTCGCCGGCGTCGTCCAGAGCCTTGAGCGCAGACGGTAATAGCCGCACGCCGATTGGTATTCGCTTTTCCGCAGTCGCCGCCATGAGCCACCCCGCGAGCAAGTAGTTGACACTACGGCATCTTAGCCGGCCGGTAAAAATCGGCAATGGGCATTGACACTACGGCATCGTAGTGTATCATATCGCTATACCCCCGACCGCAAGCCCCGCCCGGAGATTCCCGTGACCCGCCTGACCCCCGCCGAAGTCCGCCTGGCCGACCTGATGTCCCGCCGTGCGGCGGGCGACCCCGCGGTCTCGGATGCCGAGATCGCGGCCGCCGAGCGGGCGGTCGTCCTGTACGCCGCCATGCCGCCCGGCGTCTACTGGAACATCTGACGCCCGCCAGATTACCCACCCTTCACCCGCCCGCCCGGAGATTCCCATGATCGTCCTGACCTTCGCCGAACGCCTGTCCGCCGTCGCCCTCGGCTGCGTCGGCCTGGCCCTGTCGCTGTGGACCGTCGCCGGGACGTGCGGGCTGGCCGGGTGGTCGGCCG
>JAYUBA010000433.1:0-6808 GCA_043741075.1 Frigoriglobus sp. | reverse complement strand
GTCGAGCTGACCCGGAAGCTGAAGCTCGGCAACGGCCTCGAAGAGGGCGTGCAGGTCGGCCCGATGTTCGAGGCGCGGGCCCTCGACAAGACTGCCGAGCTCGTCGACGACGCCCGAGGCCGGGGCGCGAAGATCCTGACCGGCGGCGCCCGCTCGACCCAATTCGACAAGGGGTATTACTTCGAGCCGACCGTGATCCGCGAGGTCGATGGCGCGATGCGGATCATGACCGAGGAGCCTTTCGCCCCGATCATGCCCATTCTCGATTTCTCAAAGCTCGACGACGTGATCGCCGCCGCGAACAACACGCATTACGGCCTCGCGGCCTACGTGTTCACCAACGACCTGAGCATCGCGTGGCGGATGGCTGAAGGGCTGGAAGCGGGCATCATCGGGGTGAACGACCCGGTGCCGGCGACGCCTCAGTGCCCGTTCGGCGGGATGAAGGAGTCCGGGATGGGCCGCGAACTCGGCCACGAGGGGTTGGAAGCCTACCTGGAAACCAAGTACGTTTCGATGATGCTGCGGGGATAAGTGGTATTCTCTGGCCCTCTCCCGCAAGGGGAGAGGGCAAAACCCGGCCGATCCCGATTCGCCCCGCTCATCCGACCACTGCTCGAAAAAAACTCTACCCAAGAGCCAACGGACGTGGTAAAGAATTAGGTAACGGTTTACGAATACACCGATACCGCCCTCGCCACGGGCCGAAGTCTCAAAGGGGTTCGCCATGACCCGCATGTCGCGTGAGTTCTCGCTGGTGCTGCTCGGCGCCGGGCTGCTGACCGCCGGGTACTACGCCTGGCCGGAGCAGGACTTCGACAAGCGCGCCGAGGAACAGGCCCGCAAGCGCGTCGGCGGCAACGGCGGCACCCGCAGCCACGGCGGCATGTTCATCTTCATCGGCCACTTCGGCGGCGGTTCGTCGTCCATGAGCGGCGGGCGCTCCCCGGCGATGGCGAGCGTCTCCAAGGGCGGCTTCGGCTCCATCGGCGGGCGCGTCGGCGGCGGCTTCGGCGGCTAACCGCCTTCGGCGGAATGAAAAAGGTAAAAGGTAGAAGGAAAAAGGAGCCGAGCACCCACCCGGTGCGGTACTCTCCCTTTTCATTCGCCTTTTACCTTTTTCCGTTTACCTTCTGACGCGGAGACGCCATGCGCCGGCTCACCATCGACCCGCGCCCGAACTGGCAGAAACGGGTCGAGGAATACGGCCTCTTCTACCACACCATTCGCAACGAACCGTACTGGGACGAGTCCGCCTGCTACCAGTTCACCAACTACGAGGTGGACCGGATCGAGGAGGCCACGCAGGCGCTCCACGACATGTGCATGAAGCTGGTCGAAGAGGTGATCGACAAGCGGATGTTCGGGCTGTTCTTCATCCCCAAGGAGTTCGAGGAGTTCGTCATCCGGTCGTGGGAATCGAACGAGCCGTCGGTGTACGGCCGGTTCGACCTCGCGTTCGACGGCGTCGGCGCGCCCAGGATGCTCGAGTACAACGCGGACACCCCCACGGCGCTCGTCGAGGCGTCCGTCGCGCAGTGGGTGTGGCTCAAGGACATGGACGAGCGCGGCGACCAGTACAACAGCATCCACGAGCACCTGATCGACGCGTGGAAGGCGGTGCTGAAGCGCGACGCCGGGCCGATCCACTTCGCGGCGATGTCCAAGCTCGACACGCCCGAGGACTACATCACCGCGGAGTACATGCGGGACACCGCCATCCAGGCCGGGGCGAAGACCGCGTTCATCGACATCACCGACATCGGCTGGGACCGGGGCCGGCGGTGCTTCGTGGACAACACCGGGTTCCCGATCCACCGGTGCTTCAAGCTGTACCCGTGGGAGTGGATGGTGAACAAGGAGGAGGAGTTCAGCCAGCACGTTCGCGCCGCGAGTACGCGGTGGGTCGAGCCGGCGTGGAAGATGATCCTGAGTTGCAAGAGCTTGCTCCCGCTGCTGTACGAGCGGCACCCGGACAGCCCGTTCCTGCTGCCCGCGTCGTTCGACCCGCTGCCCAACGGCAGCTACGTGAAGAAGCCGATCCACGGCCGCGAGGGGGCGAACATCGAGGTCGTGATCGGGGGCAAGCTCGCGCACAGCACCGACGGCCCGTACACGGGCGGGCCGTACGTGTACCAGGCGCTCGCCACGGAACTGAAGCCGCACGACGGCCGCTACCCGGTGATCGGCAGTTGGGTCGTCAACGGCGAGGCGTGCGGCATGGGCATCCGCGAGGACGCGTCGCTCGTCACCGGCAACACGAGCCGGTTCGTCCCGCACCAGATGGTGGGTTAAACCGGTAGCGAAAAGACACCTGGGCTATCTGAACGGGTGTACAATAGCTGATTGCCGGGCTGGAGCTCTTGGTGGGGGCTAACATATGCATGAGTTGGGTGCCGTTGTTTCTTTGTGGGACAGGTTTCCAACCTGTCGCGGTTGGACAGGTTGGAAACCTGTCCCACAAAGACGAGCGAGTTGGCCGTCTTGGGCCATCTTGGGTCGAAATGGGCCAAAACGCCTTGTAAAACCCAAGGCGGCCACATGGGCCATCTTGGGCCACATGGGCCATCTTGGGCCGCCTTGAGTTTTAAAGGCGTTTTCACGCGTCGTTCTAACACTCGCTGACGTTCCATGTGGAACGGTGCGTCCCGCCAGCGACGACACACCCGTTTCCGCAACCGCTTCTTAGCCAAGTCCGTTCTTGATCCCGACCGCTCCGCCGATTACATTCGCCGCGAAGGGTCCGCTGGCACGGAGTTCACGTCGCATGTCCACCACGTTCAAGTTCGAGGAACTCGACGAGACCACCCACGACTACCTGGTCGCGGTGCGGGACAGCGGGGGCCTGGGGTCGCCCGGCGTGTTCGCCTCGACGAAGGACACGCTGCCCGGCTGCGGGTGCATCGCGGGTCCGATCGTCGTCGTCGTCACGCTGCTCGCCACGCTCACCACCTGGGCCGGCATCGTCTACGACGACCCGGTCAGGGTGGCGATGCTCCAAACCGGCGGGCTGCTCGTGGGCGGGTGGCTGCTCGCGGCCGGGTTCCGCGGCGGGAAGGGAACCGATAAGGTCGCCGGCACTTGGGTGTTCGTCGATCCGCTGTTCCTCTACGAGGCGTACCGCGAGCAGATCACGGTCACCCCGGTCGAGGAGGTGGTCGAGGCCAACTTCACCCACAACTACAACAACGGCGCGTACCAGAACAGCGTCGTCAGCATCTCGATGGGCGGCAACCGGGTGACGACGGTGACGTTCGCCAACGAGGCGCGCGCCGAGCAGATGGTGGTGTACCTGAACTACCTGGCGTGGGCCCGCGGGCCGGACGGCGGCGAGCGCGCGAACCTCGCCCCGGCCACCCTCGGCGGGCTGGCGAAATACGTCGCCAAGAACGACCACGAACCGCTCGACGCCGAGAGCAACATCAACCTGAACCTGATCGAACTGGACATCACGCAGGTGCCCGAGGGGCCGGCCCGCGAGGGGCGCGCCATGCCGGCCGTCCTCCCGTACGTGCTGCTGCTCCTGTACGGCGCGGCGTGCTTCTTCCTCATGGCGTTCGTCGTCAACCCGCCGCTCCGGGACGAGGCCATCTTCGACGCGGTGATGAAGCCGCCGTCGATCGAGCCGCGGTTCCTCCGCGCGTACCTCGTGGACTCGCGCAACAAGTTGCACCGCGAGGAGGTCACCAAGAAGTTGTCGCAGTTCTACGACCAGCCGATCAAACACGTAAAGGACAACGGCAAGGACGAGGAGCTGCGCGAGGGGATGGCGAAGATGCTGGAGTCGCTGCGGACGGCGGACCAACCGGTCGTGTCGGTGCGCGTGATCGAGGTGAACACCCCGGCCGGCACGGAGGGGAAGAAGGCGGACCGCCAGGACCAGTTGCGCACCAACTTCGCCGTCGGCGTGAACGCCGCGTTCTCTCAGTTCATGCCGCCGGTTCAACCGCCGCCGGGCATCGTGTTCAAGGAGCCGCCGCCGCCGGTCGGGGAGCAGTTGATCGCGTTCATCGAGGCCCCGGACGGCGCGGACCGCGTCCATTTCGACATCACGTACACCGTCGAGCAACTCGACTTCGGCCAACTGCAGCTCGTCGTGCTCGTCGAGATTCGCACGAACATCGAGGCAAAGGACCCGACAGTGCAGAGCCGGTTCACCATGCCCAACACGTTCGAGGCCGCGAACCTCGACAGCGAAGTTGCGAAGGTGAAGGACGAACTGATCCTCCGGATGATCGGGCCGACGGCTCAGCCGCTCCAGGGATTCGTGCGGTGACCGGGCCGCGGCCGGTTCACCCCACCACCACGCCGACGAGTACGTCGTACCCGGCGTGCGCGCCGACCGCGACCCCGAACCCGCGGGCCACGAACAGCACCGTGAAGTACAGCCCGGCCGCGGTGCGGAACGCGAAGTAGTCGGCCCGCATCGGCTCCCCGTACGGGCCGACGTGGTGCGCCGCCGCGAACGCCAGCGCCGCGACGAACGCGGCCAGCAGCACGGCCACCGGCCACGGGATGCGCACCGCCCGCAGCACGAGCGCCAGCCCGCCGAACAGGCCGAGCCGGAACAGCACTTCTTCGTAGATGCCCGCGCCGATGAACGTGAGCATCTGAGCCGCGGGCGCGGTCCGCACGGTGATCTGAAGTTTGATTCCCAGCCCGTCGATGATCGGCCCGAAGTTGCGGCTGAACTGCCACAGCACGACCGCGAAGAGCGCGCTCTCGAACGCCATCCCGAACCACACGGTCACCGGGTCGTCGGGGCGGTCGGCCCACCGCCACCAGCTCCAGACGAGCATGACCGCCAGCACGACCGCGGGCGCGGCCAGCGCGTGACCCGCGCCGAACACGTCGAACGCCCAGCGCAGCCACGCGTCGGCCCCGTTCCGGAGCCGCGCCCCCTGGTCGCCGCCGAGGCAGAACAAGCCGCCCTCGTAAGCGGCCAGGAGCGGCAGCAGGAACAGGAATCCCGCCCACGGGTGCCGCGTCGCGCGGAGGTAGGTCATCATGGTGGATGTCAGAGGGCAGAGAAGGCAGAAATCAGCCGCAGATAAACGCAGAGGACGCAGATAAAATCCGAAGAGAATGCGAGAGGAATTCAAGAATTCAATGTTCTGCTGTCTGATCCGCGTTCCACTGCGTCATCTGCGGCAGATTTCTGCCTTTTCTGCCTCTGTTTCAAACGAGGTCCGGGTACTTCGCGCCGAGCAGGTCGCGGGCGCGGCCGGCGGGCACGCCGCGAACGATGCTCCCGCGGTCCGCAGCGGCGAGGTCCACGTGTTCCGCCCGCGGCAGGAGCGCGCCGTCGGCGTCGATCAGCACCGCGACCACCGGGCGGCCGGGCGAACGCGGGTCCAGCCGGTTCGGGTGGTTCGCGACCACCGTCCCCACGCGCCCATCCGTCAACTCGACCAGCGTGCCGACCGGGTAGAACGACAGGTTCAGCAGGTACTCGGCGAAGTCGCGGTCGATCTGCCCCTGTTCGGCCAGTAGCAGCACTTCCGTGAGCGCCGCCCGCGGGTCCGATGCCGGGCGGTGCGGGCGCTCCTCTCCGAGCGCCGCGTACACGTCCGCGACGCGGAGCAGGCGCCCGAGCGCCGGGAGGTCGTCACCGGTCAGCCCGTTCGGGTAGCCGGTGCCGTCGGCCCGTTCGTGGTGCGTCGCGACGGCCGCGGCGAGCGGACCCGCAATGGTCGGGAACAGCCACAACAGTAGTTCCGCGCCGTACTTCGTGTGGGACTCAACGACTCGCCGTTCGTCGGCGGTGAGCGCCTCCGGCTTCACCAGCAGGCGCGCCGGAACGACCAACATGCCGCAGTCCATGAGGAGCGCCGCGACCACCGGTAGGAGCGGCCGACCGGCCCACTCGTAGTCGTACGGGACGATGCGGGCCACCACCTGCGCGACGTTGATCGCGTGCGCCGCGACGAACCGCGCCGGCACCGGGAACGCGGCCCCGGCGGGGTGGGAGTGCGTGGACGCGACCGGCGCGTGAACGAACCGCATCGGCTTCGCCTGCCGCGCCTCTTCGAGCAACTCCTCGGCGAGCGCGGCGACCGTTTCCATCGTGGCCGGTTGGTGCGCATACATGGCGGTGAAGAACGCGGCGAGGCGGTCGATGCGGTCGGCGTCGGTGCGCCGCCGGTCGAGCGCGCGGTCCTGCACCGCGAGCCGGTCACGGACCACGCCGAGCAGCCCGTCCAGCCCGTCGCACAGCTTCAACTGCGCCGCGGCCGAGTTCGGGAACGCGTGCGCCATACGAACGACCGCGTCGAGTACTGCGACGGTCTCGCGGTGGTAGCCGACGAGCGGGTCCGTTGCGCCGCCGACCGCGAGGCCCGCGTACAGCGGGTCGGCCGTGAACGCACGCTGCCGGTCGAGCAGTCGCTTCGCGGTCGCGAGCAGCCGGTGCGCGCGGTCGGTGAATTGCGGCAGTGGCCCTTCGGCCACCGGTTCAGCGCCCGCGATGCGCAGCACCGACTCGCGGAACGCGTCGGCTTCGGTCGAGAGCGCGTCGCCCTCCGCCTCGACCGGGAGCGCGTCCGGGATCAGGTGCGGCGTGGCGTCGAGCCGTTGCCGGAACGCCGAAATGCGGTCGAGCAGACCCCGCGTGTCGCTCATGGCGACTTCCCCCCGTCGCGGTGTCGTGGCGAACCGGCTCCCCAGAAGCCGGCTCCTTCCCCTTATCGCCGTTGATCGGCACGCGGGGTGGGGAAACTTGAGCCGATTATGTCGCGCGGGGTCGAAGGACGTGAAGATGGGCGGGTCGCGGGGGCGGCGCGATTCAGTGAGCCGCGACCGGAAGGGA
>JAYUBA010000432.1:0-2021 GCA_043741075.1 Frigoriglobus sp. | reverse complement strand
CTCGACCCTTCGGGCCGAAAGATGCCCAGGCCGGTGGCCTGGGCTGAGGAAGCTCGACCCTTCGGGCCGAAAAATACCTACTCCTGCGGGTACAGCGCGGTACTCAGGTAGCGTTCGCCGAGGTCCGGCAGGATCACCACAATCACCTTGCCGGCGTTCTCCGGGCGGTGCGCCACCTTCACCGCGGCGCTCGCCGCCGCCCCGCACGAGATGCCGCACAGCATCCCCTCCTCTTTCGCCAGCCGCCGGCCCATCTCGAACGCCTCGTCGTCAGTCACCTGCATGACCTCGTCGATGATCGCGCAGTTCAGCACGTCCGGGATGAACCCGGCCCCGATGCCCTGAATCTTGTGCGGCCCCAGCGGCTTCACCTGGTCCTTCGGGACGCCCTGCACGATGTGCTGCGTCAGCACCGGGCTTTGCGTCGGCTCCACCGCGATGCACTTCACGCTCGGTTTGCGTGACTTCAGCACCTCGCCGCACCCGGTGATGGTGCCGCCGGTGCCCACGCCCGACACGAGGATGTCGATCGTCCCGCCGGTCGCCCGCCAGATTTCTTCGGCGGTCGTCTTGCGGTGAACCTCCGGGTTCGCCGGGTTCTTGAACTGCTGCGGGATGAACGCCTTCGGCTCGCCGCCGTGTTCGTGGAACAATTTCGCCGCTTCCGCGATCGCGCCCTTCATGCCCAGTTCGCGCGGCGTGAGGATGAGTTGCGCGCCGAGCGCCTTCAGGAGCCGCTGCCGTTCGAGCGACATGCTTTCGGGCATGGTGACCGCGAGCTTGTACCCGCGGGCGGCGCAGACGAAGGCGAGGCCGATGCCGGTGTTGCCGCTGGTCGGCTCGATGATGAGCGTGTCCGGCTTGATCTTCCCGGCCTTCTCGGCCGCGTCGATCATGGCGACGCCGATGCGGTCCTTGACCGACCACAGCGGGTTGAAGTTCTCCAGCTTCCCGATGACGGTGGCCTTGGCGTCGCCGACGACGCGGCGGAGCTTGATGCACGGGGTGTTGCCGAAGGTCTGCGTGATGTCGTCGAAGACGTGCCCGCGGAAGGTGGTGTCGGTGGCCATAGGGAGGTTCCTCCGCCGGAAGCGTAAGTATGCTGAGTCGGGTTCTGCACTATCGAGAAGTCTAAGCGGCGGGATCGGCGCGGACAAGTCACGGCAGCAGGTCGGCGACGGGAATGGTGGCGACCGTTGCCCCGTCCAGAACGAGCGGCACCGCGTCGCCGGGCGCGTAGTTCTGTACGCTCGCGTAAGCGGGTGAGTCACCCGGCCCGGACGGCTGCGTGTGAACCTCGATGCGCCGGTCTTCGAGGTTGATGATCCAGTAGCAGACGACGCTCGCGCGGGCGTAGATGCGGGCCTTGTCGCGCTGGTCGAAAGCAAGTGTGGCGTTTGCAACTTCGATAACCAACGCCGTGTCAGCGGGCGTGGGGTGGTGCGTCATGTATGTCCGCCGGTCGCCGCTACCGCGCACGACGGCGAAATCCGGTTCCGGCTGACTGTCGGGCAATTCAAGCGAGGACAGACAGCGATAGTTCCATCCGTCGGGCAGCACCGCGTTCAGCACGTCAGCGACGATCCCGACTGTCCCATCGTGCGGCGGGTCACGCGGTTCGCGTTGGACGAGTAGCCCCTCAATTAACTCGATCTTGTCGTCCTTCGTCAAGATTCCGGCTGCGATCAGCTTCTGGTACTCGGCGACGGTAAACGTCTGGCCGGACATGCGGAAATTCTCCCTTGCGGCCACGGCTTCCCGCTCCCTTGCGGTCGCGGCTCGTTGAGCCGAACGAATCGACAGAGTTTCCAACCAGCCGCGACCGCAAGGGAGCGGTTTTCGTCACCCCACGGGCATGGGGTCGGCGTAGTAGAGGTTGTGCGGGCGGGACTCGGCGTCCACCCACGCGGCCGTCTTCGGCAGGCCCAGCGCGCTGTAGATCGTCGCGGCGAAGTTCTCCGGCGATTGCGGGTCCGTCGCCGGGTAGCCGCCGTTCTTGTCCGACGAACCCACCACCCGCC
>JAYUBA010000431.1:0-2021 GCA_043741075.1 Frigoriglobus sp. | reverse complement strand
AGCACAGGGGGCTTACGCCCCCCGCTCCGGGCGGGTAGTGAATCAGATGAGCAGTACAAACAACGCCGAACCTGAGGGTATTATCACCTACCCCGCGGGGCTGCCGGAGGGCGTCGCGCCGCTCGGCACCGACGCGGTCGCGGGCGGCGCGCGCATCCTGTTCGCGGTGCTGCTCGCCACCGGCGTCATGCTCGTCGTCGGGGCGATCACCAGCCCGAAGCAGTTCTACCACTCGTACCTGTTCGGCTACGTGTTCGCCCTCGACATCGCGCTCGGCGCGCTGTTCTGGACGCTCATCCATCACGTCGCCGACGCCGGCTGGTCGGTCGGGCTGCGCCGCGTGTTCGAGAACATGAGCCGCGCGCTCCTGCCGCTCGCGGTGCTGTTCGTGCCGGTGCTGGTCGGCACGTTCACCGGGAACTTGCACGCGTGGTACGCGTTCGTCCACGGCCCGCAGCCGACCGACGATCACCTGAAGCACCTGTGGCACGTGAAGCACCTGTACTTCGGCACGCCGTTCCTGCTCGCGCGCCTCGCGCTCTACTTCGCGGTGTGGATCGGCTACTCGGTCGCGATGCGGCGCTGGTCCGCGAAGCAGGACACGGTCGGCGGGATCGCGCTCACGCGCACGATGCAGTGGTGGGCACCGTCGGGCGTGGCGCTGCTCGCCCTCACGTCCACGTTCTTCGCGTTCGACATCCTGATGAGCCTGCAATATTCGTGGTTCAGCACGATCTTCGGCGTGTACTTCTGGACCGGCGGCATCCGCGGGTCGCTGGCGACGTGCGTGCTACTCGTACTCGGCCTCCGCGCCGCGGGGCACCTGCGGCAGACGATCACGATGGAGCACCTGCACGACGTGGCGAAGATCATGTTCGGGTTCACGGTGTTCTGGGCGTACATCGCGTTCGCGCAGTACTTCCTAATCTGGTACGGGAACGTGCCGGAGGAGACGCAGTTCTACCTGCTCCGCCGCAACGGCGGCTGGTACATCGTGTCGATCCTCCTCCCGATCCTGTACTTCGTGGTGCCGTTCTTCCTTCTGCTCCCGCGGGCGCACAAGCGCAGCCCGCGGTGGCTCGCGGTCATCTGCACCTGGATTCTGATGATGCACGCGTATGACCTCTATTGGCAGATCATGCCCGTACTGCACCAGGAAACGATCCACCCGCACTGGCTCGACTTCGCCGCGCCGGTGTTCATGTTCGGCGTGCTGCTCGCGTCCGCCGGGTGGGGCTTCATACGGCTGCCTCTGATCCCGATCCGCGACGCGCGACTGAACGAGACGATCGGTTACGAGAACGAAACACCATGACACCCGACACCGAAAACCCGCCCGCGGAGTCGCAGCGCTTCCCGTTCGTGACGGTGGCCGCGACGCTCGCCACGCTGTTCGTCTTCCTGGGCCTGATGTGGGTCTCGGCGCGGAAGGAGAACCCGCTGGACGCGCCGAAGCCGGACGCGGTCGATGCGAAGGGCGATCCGAAGGTGGACGCCGCCGCAAAGCTCGACGAGGTGAAGGCCCGCAACGAGGCCGCGCTCAACGGGGTCGGCGCGAAGATGTCGCGCGACGAGGCGCGGGGGAAGTTGCTCGGCGCGCTCAAGGGGCCGAACGACACGCTGCCGTTCCCGACGCCGGAGCCGCCGGTGACGGCCGCGCCCGCGCCCAAGAAAGACGATAAGAAGGACGACAAGGGGAAGCAGCCATGACCGCCGGAAGCCTGGCCTTACTCGCGGCTGCGGCCGGCGGCGCGGAGCCGAGTTCGCCCGCGAATGTGACCGCGGTCGATATCGCCCTCTTCGCGTCCGTCGTCGGGTCGATCGTGCTGTTCGGCGGCGCGGCCGTCCTCGCCCTCGGCTGGGCGTTCCGCGACGGCCAGTTCGACAACTTCGAGCAGGGCGCGAAGTCGATCTTCGGCCCGGACGAACCCATCGGGGAAGGGACCGACGCGTTCCCCGACGCGCCGCCGATCACCGACCCGCCATCCCAGGGCGTTGCCCTGGGCTGAGGAAGCGCAGGC
>JAYUBA010000430.1:0-2024 GCA_043741075.1 Frigoriglobus sp. | reverse complement strand
CCTCGCCCTCCCGGACGCCTCGCCCTCCCGGACGCCTCGCCCTCCCAATAAATACACATACGAGGAACCCCATGACCACCGTTGCCGACCTGAAGGGCCAGACGGTCGCGTTCGCCGCGAGCGGCGGGCTGGATAGCTGCACCGTCACCCAGTGGCTCACCGAAAACGGCGTCACGGTCGTCTGCTTCACCGCCGACATCGCCCAACCGGACGAGCCGAACTTCGACGAGATCGAAACGCGGATGCGGGCCTGCGGGGCCGCCGATTACGTCGCCATCCCGCTGCACGACACGATCGCCGAAAGCGGCATCGAGGTCATCCAGTTCCAGGCGCGGTACGAGGGCGCGTACTGGAACACCACCGGCATCGGGCGGCACGTCATCGTCGCGGGCATGATCCCCGAAATGCGGAAGCGCGGCGCGACCGTCCTCAGCCACGGGGCCACCGGGCGCGGCAACGACCAGGTGCGGTTCCAGTTGTGTACGAACATGCTCGCCCCGGAGGTCACGGTGTACGCCCCGTGGCGCGACCGCGCGTTCCTCGCGAAGTTCCCCGGCCGGTCCGAGATGATCGACTACTGCAACCGCCACAAACTGCCCATCAAGGCGAGCAAGAACGCGCCCTATTCCACCGACGCGAACCTGCTCGGCCTCACCCACGAAGCCGGTAAACTCGAACACCTGACGACCGAGCCGTGGTTCGTCACGCCCGGCATGGGCGTGCTGCCGAAGGACGCGCCGGACGCGCCGGAATCGGTGAGCGTGCGGTTCGAGAACGGTCGCCCGGTCGCGATCGACGGCAAGAAGACCACCGCGTTCGAAGCGATCACGGCCGCGAACGCGCTCGGCGGCAAGCACGCGGTCGGCATCGCGACGCACCTCGTCGAGAACCGCTTCGTCGGGATCAAGAGCCGCGGCGTGTACGAAGCGCCCGGCATGGAGTTACTCGGCAGCGCCTACGCGTTCCTGCTGCAACTCGTCCTCGACCGTCGCGGGCGCGAACTGTTCGACCAACTCTCGCTGTTCGTCGCGAAGCAGATCTACCAGGGCTACGGCTTCGACCTCGCCACCCATATGGCGCGCTCCGCGCTCGCGCCGATTAACGCCCTCGCGACCGGCACCATCAAGTTGAAGCTGTACAAGGGCCGCGCGGAGTTCGAGTCGGCCGCGGACGTGCCGCACCAGATGTACTCCGAAGCGAACGCGAGCATGGAGGCCATCGGCTCGTTCGACCACGCGGACAGCGAGGGCTTCCTGCGCGTGTTGCAGGTGAGCGCCCGCGCGCTGGCCGCGAACGGGCAGGTGACCGCCCCGGCGTGGGCGGTGCGCTGAGGGCGCGCCATGCTGTGGCACCTCTTCCAATCTCACTCCGCGGTGTGCGTCGGCGCCGACGGCGCGGCGCGCACCGGGCCGAAGCCGGTCGCGGTGATGCCCGGCTCGTTCGACCCGCTGCACCACGGGCACGCGGCCCTTGCCCGCGCCGCGGCGGCGCACCTCGGCGTTGACGTTCACTTCGAGTTGAGCGTGACGAACGCGGACAAGCCGGAGTTGCCGCGCGCCGAGGTGGAGCGCCGCGTCGCGCAGTTCGCGGGCGTCGGGCCGGTGTGGGTCACGCGCGCGGCGGCGTTCGAGGCGAAGGCGGACCTGTTCCCCGGCGCGGCGTTCGTGCTGGGGTGGGACACCGCGGTTCGCGTGATCGACCCGAAGTACTACGGCGGCGAAGCCGGGCGCGACGCGGCCCTGCGCAAGCTCGTCGCGTGCGGGTGCCGGCTGGTCGTGGGCGGGCGGATCGACGCGGCCGGCGCGTTCCGCGTGTGGGACGGCGGGCCGGCGGATGAGTTCGCGGGGCTGTTCGTGGCGCTGGCCGAAGCGGACTTCCGCGCGGACGTGTCGAGTACGGACCTGCGGAAATGAGAACACCGGCGGGCTGACGCCGCGCCGCTCGCAAAGACGTTGTGAGCGGCGCGGCGTCAGCCCGCCGGTAGTAGTCATCGAGGGGCTTTGGATATAAACCCCTGATTTCGG
>JAYUBA010000429.1:0-6827 GCA_043741075.1 Frigoriglobus sp. | reverse complement strand
GAAGCTCTCGCCGAGGGTGGAATCGATCGTCACGCCGAGGCGCTCGTAGATCGGGCGGAGCATCTCCAGACACGCCGGCATGAACAACTTCCACAGCGCGACGTTGTCCGTGTCGCCGGCGTGGAGTTTCGCCGTCTCCTCCTGACACGCCTTCTTGAGTGGGTCGTCCGTCGGACCGTCCTCGTCGTCGTCCGGCTTCTTGAAGAGCTTGTTGATGTGGACGTAGAGGCGCGCCAGCTCGCGCACCGGGTCGGCTTGGAAGGCGGCGTCGTCGCGGAAGTTCTTGTAGCCGTGGATGAGGATGCCGAACTGAAGTCCCCAGTCGCCGAGGTGGTTGTCGCCGACAACCGTGTGACCGAGGAAGCGGAGGATGCGGACGAGCGCGTCGCCGATGATCGTGCTGCGGAGGTGCCCGACGTGCAGCGGCTTCGCCACGTTCGGACCGCTCAGGTCGATGACGAACGTGCGCGGCTTGGCAACAGGGGCTACGCCCAACTTCGGGTCGGTGGCGATGCCCTGAACCGCTCGCGCGAGGAAGTCCGGCTTCAGGCGGAGGTTGATGAACCCCGGACCCGCGACCGTTGGCTCTTCCAGAAGGTCGTTCGGGGGAATCGCCGCGATGATCGACTTTGCCACGTCCGGCGGCTTCTGGCCGAGCGCCTTGCCCATCGCCATCGCCATGTTCGCCTGGTAGTCGCCGTTGTCGGCGTTCGCGGACGGCTTGATCGCGGCGAGGTAGTCCGGCACCTTCGTCGGGTCCGGGGCGACGGCCGTCAGCGCCGGCTCGAACAGCGCGCGGATTTGGGTGAGCAGGTTCATTGGGTTTTATTGTAGGGATCACGACAGGCTGGAAGCCTACAAAACACCTGTCGGCCGAAGCCGACGCCCTTTCGAGGCGCGGTTCGGCCGACAGGTTCGTTATAGCAACCCGCGGACGCCGTCCGCGGGCTTGGTGGGTGTAGAGGTCGTGCGCTCAGCTCGATTCAGTCTTCGCGCTCCCAGTCGATCTTGTGGGCGTCGGCCCACAGTTCTTCGAGCTTGTAGTAGTCGCGCGTGTCCGGGTCGAACACGTGGATCATCACGTCGCCGTAGTCCTGCACGATCCACTTGCTCGCCTCGTACCCCTCGATGCCGATGCGGGTGTCCCCCTCGGCGCGCAGGGCGGCGTCCGTCTCTTCGGCCAGCGTGTGGAGCTGGCGGCGACTGGTGCCGGTGCTGATGACGAAGAAGTCGAACAGTGGGGTGCAGGGCCGCATGTCCAGGACCAGGATGTCGCGCCCCTTATTATCCGCGGCCGTGCGGGCCGCGAGACAGGCCCGGTGCAGGGCGCTGCTAATGGGGGTGGACTGCGGGGCGGGCACCGTGCTCACCGTGCTCAACGTGGCGGTGTTCAAGTGGCCTCCTTCAGGGCATGGGTGCTGCCTCCGGAGACTGGTACCGCGTCCGAACGGGGGTGTGAATCACCGTTGTCGTGGGTCCGCCTCCGGGGTCGATTTAACGACCGTGCCATGCCGGCTGGTGCGGTGCGGAACTCCCGCACCTTCTAGAGGTATCATCAGCCGGAGGGTGTCATCAGTCAAGCAACGTGGCCTCGATTCCTCGGAATGGCGGCGCGCCCGGCGCGCCCCAGCCCTTACTTCTGTCCCCCTAAACCGGACCGCCCGCCCGCCGGACGGCACAACCCACACGATTCCTTCTCACCGGGGGTTGGCGGACGGACACCGCCCGATACGCGCGGGTTCGTGCCTCACGCGTCATTCACAACCGGACACGAATCCGTATCCTGATCGCTAACCTTTCTCCCTCGCCACCGGACCCTACCGATGAGTCGCCGCGTACTGGTCGCACCCGCACCCCTCCGGGAAATCGAACACACCTACGGCCCGATCCTTCGCGGCGCGGGGTACACCATCGAGTACCCGCCCCGCGACAACTTCCTCACCGAACAGCAGATGAGCGTGGAGGAACTGCTGGCGCAACTGCCGGGGTGCCTCGCGACGCTCGCCGGGAGCGAGCCGTACACCCGCGAGGTGATCGCGAAGGCCGCCGCCGCCGGGCTGAAGGTGATCGCCCGCGCCGGCGTCGGGTACGACGCGGTGGACCTGGAAGCCGCCACCGACCACGGGGTCGCGGTGTGCTTCGCCCCCGGCACCAACCAGGACGCGGTCGCCGAACACGCGTTCATGCTGATGCTCGCGCTGGTCCGCAAGCTGCGCGAGCAGGACAGCGAGATCCGGAAGGGGCTGTGGCCGCGGCGCGCGGTCGGCAACCTGCGCGGCAACACCCTCGGCATCGTCGGCCTCGGGCGCATCGGCAAGGCCATCGCGAAACGCGCGATCCCCTTCGGGCTGAACGTGCTCGCCACCGAGATCGCCCCGGACCTCGCGTTCGCCGCGGCGCACAACGTCACGCTCGTGCCGCTCGACGAACTGCTGAAGCGGTCGGACATCGTTACGCTCCACGTCCCGAAGACGCCGCTGACGAAGTACCTCATCCGGCGCGAGACGCTCGCGCTGATGAAGCCGACCGCCCTCTTGCTGAACACCTCCCGCGGCGGGGTCGTTCACGAGCAGGACTTGTACGACGCGCTCGTTGCGAAGAGGATCGCCGCGGCCGGGCTGGACGTGTTCGAGGCGGAACCGCCCGGCGCGAACCCGCTGTTCACCCTCGACAACATCCTTCTCACGGCGCACACGGCCGGCGTGGACCAGCAGTCGCGGCAGGACATGGCCCGGCTGCCGGCGCACGCCATCGTGAAGTTGCTCGCGGGCGAGTGGCCCGCGGACTGGGTGGTGAACCCGCAGGTGAAAGAGAAGTTCTTCGCCCGGTAGACCTCGGAACCCAGGGCGTTGCCCAGGGCTGAGGAATCCGACCCCAACAGGGTCGAAGACCAAAGGCAGGCTGAAAGCCTGCGATACCTCAGCCCAGGGCAACGCCCTGGGTTCTTCGCGCGGTAACCGGTTGGGGCGCTCGCAGCCAATGCCCGACGACGCGATCGAGATCGACAAACTGGTGGTGCGGTACCGCGGGAAGGCGGCCCTCGACGGGCTGAGCTTGCGCGTGCCGCGCGGGGCCGTTTACGCCTTCCTCGGCGACAACGGCGCGGGCAAGACTACCACCATGAAGGTTCTCACCGGCCTGGCCCCGCCGGACACCGGGCGGGCGACCATTCTCGGCCTCGACTGCTGGGCGCGGGCCACCGACCTGCGGCACCGCGTCGGGTACATGCCGGAGCGCCCGCGGTTCTACGACTGGATGTCCGTCGCGGACATCGGTTGGTTCACCGCCGCGTTCCACCGGCCGGGGTTCCTGGCCCGCTACCGCGAGTGGGCCGAGCGCCTCGGCCTCGATTCCGCCAAGCGGCTGAAAGACCTCTCGAAGGGCGGGTACGCGCGGGTCGGGCTGGCGCTGGCGCTGGCCCCGGACCCGGAGGTGCTGCTCCTCGACGAGCCGACCTCCGGCCTCGACCTGCTCACCCGGCGCGAGTTCCTGGCGGGATTGGCGGACCTCGCCGCGACCGGCCGGACGGTGTTCATCACCAGCCACTCGATCGCCGAACTGGAGCGCGCCTGCACGCACGTCGGCCTACTCCGCGACGGCAAAATGATCCTGAACGCCACCCTCGAAGACGTGCGGAAGACGGTGCGCCGGGTGAGCCTCCGGTTCACCGACGCGCCGCCCGACCCGACCGGCCTGGGCACGGTTCTGGAGAAGAACGGCACCGGCCGGTTCTGGCAGGTGCTCGTGCAAGACCCCGACGCCGGCGCGATCGCGGCCCTCCGCCGGCGGCCCGACCTGTCCGACGTGGAGGACGCGGCGGTGTCGCTCGAAGAGGTGTACGCCGGGCTGATGGCGAAGTCGGTGTCGGCGAACGGGGCGGTGCCGCCGCTGGTGCGGAAGGTCTCCGAATAGTGGGCCGGGGCAGTGAAGAGTGGGCAGTTGAATACAGCGTCCAGGCGAGGTTCCTGTCTTTCATTGTCTTGAACTGCCCACTGCCCACTCTCCACTGCCCACTGAATAAGCGAGGTGCCCGTGATCCGCGCCGTCGTGTGGAAGGAACTGCGGGAGCAGGGGCTGATCGCGGTCATGCTGGTCGTGCTGGGCGGCGCGCTGCTGGTCGCGGCGGCGGCGCTCGCCGACCCGCCGTCGCCGTCCGCCCCGGCGACCGACGTGGTCGCGTCGCTCGGTGCCGGCCGGCTCCTCACGCTCATGCTCGTGGTCACCGCCGGGATGGTGTGCGGGGGGGCGCTGTTCGCGGCCGAAAAAGAGGCCGGGACGATGGCCTTCCTGGACGCGCTGCCCGCCGCCCGGTGGCCGCTCTGGCGGGCGAAGCTGATCGCCGGGGCGGTGCTGGCGCTGGCCCAGGTGGCGGTGCTGATGGGGGTCGCCGCGGCGCTGGACCTTGCGGACGCCCCGTTCCTGCGGCGGCTGCTCGTGTACGCGGTTCTCGCGTTCGCGTGGGGAGCCCTCGGGTCCACCCTGGCCCGCACCACGCTCGGCGCGGTCGGGGTCGCCATCCCGGCCGCGTCGCTCGCCATGTTCGTCTTCCTACTGCCGATCTACGTCGTCTTCTCGCGGCCCGGTACGAACGTGCCCCGCCCGGTCGGCTGGGCGCTGTTCGAGGCGCTGATGGTGGTGACGCCGCTGGCGGTCTCCGCGTGGCGGTTCACGGCCCCGGACCGGGCCCGCGCCGCGGACGCCGGCGCGTTCGCGCCCGCGGCGGGGGCCGACGCGCCGGCGCAACGGACCGGGCGGCCGGGGCTGGGGCTTCGCGCGCTCGCGTGGCTGACCCTTCGACAACTGAGGCTGGTCGGCGCGGTGCTGTCCGCGTTCGCGCTCGCGTTCGGCCTGGCCCTGCTCCTGCCCGAACTGCGGCCCGTGTTCGTGTGGCCGGTCCTGGCGCTCGCGGCCGGGGTTCTCACCGGGGTGACCGCGTTCGGCGACGAGCAGTCGCACCGCACCGCGCTGTTCTGGGGCGAACACCGGCTCCCGATCGGCCGCGCGTGGGGCGTGAAGGTCGCCCTCCACATCGGCCTGCTCGGCTGGCTCCTGGTGCTGCTCGCGCTGCCGTCCGTGGTCCGCTCGCAGGTCGAGACCGCTGACCGGTTCAACGGCGGCCGGACCGCGCTCGCGGCCGTGTTCCACAGCCGCCTGTTCGACGAACTGGGAGCGCACGGCTGGAAGTACCTGCTGGTGCCCGCGGCCTACGGGTTCGCGTTCGGGCACCTGTGCGGCGTGCTGTTCCGCAAACTGGTGGTGGCGTGCGGCGTGGCGGTGATGCTCGGCGGGGTGGGGGCGGCGCTGTGGGTGCCGTCGCTCTTGGCCGGCGGGGCGAAGCACTGGCAGGTGTGGCTCCCGGCCGCCGCGGCGCTGCTGACCGGCCGGTTCCTCATCCGCGGGTGGGCCGCCGAGCGCGTGACCGACCGCGGCCCGCTCCTGCGCCTCGTCGGCGGGGGGGCGGCGGTGGCGCTCGCGTTCGCCGCCGGGGTGGGCTACCGCGTCCTTCAGGTGCCGGACGTGCCGGGCGGCGCGGACGACGGGGCGTTCGTCGTCGGGCTGCCGTCTTACGACGAGAACGCGTCCGGGCGCGAGTTCCGGGCCGCCGCGGAGCGCTTCGCGCGGGTCGCGACCGCGGTCGCTCAGGGGCCGGGGCGCACGGCGGACCTGCGGCAGCGCCCGCGGATCGACGAGCGGCTGAAAGCGGCGGTGCAGTCCGGGTGGAACGAGGACGCGGAACTGGGCGCGTGGCTGGACCGGGTGTGTTCCGACCCGCCGGTGGCCCCGGACGACGTGCCCTGGCCGGCGCTGGCGGAGACCGCCGCCGGTCGCGAAGTCGGCGTGTACGAGCCGCCGCAGTTGGTGAGTACGACGGCGACCACCGCCGCCGGCCTGGACAACGCCCGGCAGATGGCCGTCACGCTCCTGGCCCGCGGCCTCCAGTTGCAGGCGGCCGGCGACCCGGCGGCGTTCGTGGCGGCGTTCCGGACCGCCGTCGCGCTGGCCCGCACGCTGCGGAACGGGGCCGGGCTTCTCGGCCTGGTGGCGGGCCTCGACCTCGAGCGGGTCGCGCTGTACGCCGCCGACCGGTGGATGGAGCGGCTACCCGGCCGGGCCGACCTGCTCCTCGCGGTGGCCCGCGCCGCCGCCGCGGCCGACGACCCGGCCCCGTTCGACCCGCGCCCACACATGCTCTCGGATCGGTACGTCATCCGGGGGCAGATGCTGGCACCGAACCAGTGGCTGCTCGCCAACCTCGCGTCGCCCCGCGAGCAACCGGAGCGGGCCGCGGCCGAGGTCGATCTGGTCACGTTCGCGTGGTCGGTGCCGTGGGAGCGCGAGCGCACCCGGCGGCTCGTCGGCCTCGCCCCCGATGCACCTCCCGGTTCCAACCTGTTCGCCCTGGTGAACGGGCGTCCGGGGGCGAGCCTGTTGGCCCGCAACCGGTCCGCGGCGGACGCGGCCGATGTCGAGACGCAACTCCGGGTCGCCCGGCGGGTCTCGATCCTGAAGGCCGCCGTCCTCGCCTACTGGGCCGAGCGCGGCGGCCCGCCCGCGGCGCTGGCGGAACTGGTCGCCACCAAACACCTCGCGCGGCTCCCCGAAGACCCATACGCCGTGGGGCGGCCGTTCGGATACCGGGTGTCGGTCGGGGAGACGCTCCGCGGCCCGGCCCGCGCGGGCGACGCCGGGCGCGTGCCGGAGGAGATGCACCTCGTGCCGGTCGATCCCGGCCGGGTGGTGCTGTGGAGCGTCGGGGTGGACGGGATCGACCAGGGCGGACTCGTACCGCCGGGCGGGCCGCGGGCGGAAGACCTGGTGTTCCTGGT
>JAYUBA010000428.1:0-2025 GCA_043741075.1 Frigoriglobus sp. | reverse complement strand
GTTCCGTTCTACGCCTTGCTGCACCTGACGAAATTCCTTGCGTATCTCTTGCCGCTTCTGTGCAAATTCCCTGTAAACTGGCCAAAATTTTTCGGCCTCGCGCTCCCGGCTCGCCCCACGAAACACGAAACACGTTCCCACAGTTGTACCGACGGGGCGGCGGTTGTGGAAGGTGGCCGCGCTAACGCGGGTTAGCGCCGCGGGCGGCGTGTAAACCGCGGGGAATGGGCGGCGGCGAAATGTCCCGCCCCGGCGCTCTTCCCCGGTGCGGTGACCTACAGTTGGGGCACCGACACCCCGCCGCGGTCGCTCCGCCGACCGTCGCCCCGCTTTACCGGCCCATCGAATATGGAACCACTCACACCGCAGGTGATGCACAAACTGGTCTTCACCATTCTCGTCCACGGGCTGCCCGACGCGCAGACGAACGTGGCCTACGAGATCCTGCTGGAGGCCCAGAACAACCCGAACCCGCAGGTGCGGGAGCTGGCCGTGGTGGCGCTGGCCGAACTGCCGGTGCCGGCGGCCAAGCGGGTGGCGGCCCTCGCCAAGGGGCTGCGCGACGCGTCCGCGCGCGTGCGCCGCCGGGCGGCCCGCGCGCTGGGCGACTTCGGCGTCCAGTCGATCCCGGCCGTGCCCGCGCTCGCCGTCGGGCTGCGGGACTCGGACACCAGCGTCCGCCGCGACTGCGCCGGCACGCTCGGCCGCCTCGGCCCCGCGGCGGCACCGGCCGCGGCCGGGCTGGTGGCCCTGCTCACCGAACCGGAGACGCGGAGCCGCGTGGTCGCCGCGACCGCCCTCAAGCGGGTGGGCCGCGGGGCCGTGCCGGCGCTCCTCGACGCCCTCCGGTACGGCGACGCCGACTTCCACGCGCGGTGCGCGGCGGTCCTCGCGCACCTGGCCCCGGACGACGAGGCCGCGGCCCGCGCGGTCCGCGCCGCGACCGCCGCCGACGAGGCCCGCCGGAACGATCAGACGAGCCTCGAAGACGTGATCCCGCTCGCGCTGCTGGTGTGATTTTGGGAAATGATAAGTGATGAATGATGAGTGATGAATGGAAGACAGAAGCTCGTCTTCGTTCGTTTTCCATTCATCACTCATCACTTATCACTTATCACTATTTGGCAGGCGCCGCCGCATCATCCACTTCACCGCGCGAATGACCGCGCCGCGCGGGGCGAACCGCTCCAGGAACAGCATCAACCGGTTCCGCCAGCCGGGCACCACCATCCGCCGGCCGGCGCGCATCGCGCGCACGCCGGCTTCCGCCACCGGTCGCGCGCCCATCGCCTGACCCGCGCTGAACATTCCCGTTGGTTGGAACCCAGCGACCGCGCCGAACTCCGTCGCCACCGGGCCGGGGCACAGCACCGTCACCGTCACGCCGGTGCCGAGTAGCTCGCTGTGGAGCGCCTCCGAGAACGAGTTCACATAGGCTTTGGTCGCGTAGTACGCGGCCATGAACGGGCCGGCCTGGAACCCCGCGACGGAGCCGATGTTCAGGATGCGCCCGCGGCCCCGCGCGAGCATCCCCGGCAGGAACAGGCCGGTCAGTTCCGTGAGCGCCGTCACGTTCACCTGAATCATGTGCAGCGCCTTCGCGAGATCGGCGTGCGCGAACGGGCCGAGGTCGCCGAACCCGGCGTTGTTCACCAGCACATCGACGGCGAGGCCGGCGGCGGTGATCGCGTCGAACAGCCGGTGCGGCGCGGCCGGGTCGGCGAGGTCCGCGGGGAACATGTGGCACGAAGCGCCGCGGGCCGTGAGTTCTTCGGCGAGGGCGCGAAGGTGCTCGCCGCGCCGGGCGGTCAGGACGAGGTCGTGATCGACCGCGAGCAGCCGCGCGAGTTCGGTGCCGATGCCGGCGCTCGCGCCGGTGACGAGCGCCACCGGGCGCGCCGCGGGTGAAGTGGGCATGGCGAGTCCATGTAAAGTGGTCCGCCGCGGGGCGACCAACGAAAGCGTGATCGGAAGCGGCGCCGCGGGTCCGATCGAGCCGCGACCGGCAGGGAGCGGGCCGACGAC
>JAYUBA010000427.1:0-2026 GCA_043741075.1 Frigoriglobus sp. | reverse complement strand
CGAAGCGCCGCCACCCTCTCCCGCAAGGGGAGAGGGCAAAGAAAGACACTGACATTATTCCCCTGCGGCGTGGCTCGCGACAAGGAACAATCCGCGGCGGGGCGGGAATCTCACGACGTTAGACCCGATTCGAGTTCCGCTAACCGCTGCTCCACGAGGCGCAGAGCGGGCAGCACCAACTCCGGCAGGTCGGCGCGGACGGCGTCGAGGTAGAACCGCGTCTTCGACGCGGTCTTGCGGCGCCCGCCGGGCGTAAGGTGCTCCGAATCGGCGAGGTTGTCGTACAGGTCCGCGAGCTTCAGCGCCTTCACCTGCCAGTCGGCTTCCGCGAGCGCCTTCGCGTAGGCGGCCTCGCGGTCGTCGTGGGGGAGGCGCATGTCTTTCGTGAGCGCCGCGACCCACGTCGCTACCTCTGAGCCGAACCTGACGATGATGTCGTCGCAGTCGGTGGCGGTGTCCTCGATGGTGTCGTGCAGGAGCGCCGCGGCGAGCATTTTTGGGTCGTCGAAGCCGAACGTGTGGCGGACGACGAGGCACACGCGGAACACATGGCTCACGTAGGGCGTCTGGTTGTCCTTGCGAAGCTGGTGCCGGTGCGCGCGGGCGGCGAACGCCGCGGCTTCGAAGGGCATGTCGGCGGAGGCGATGGGGTTGGTTGACATGAGGGAATTGTAGCAGAAGAGGAAGAACCCACCCCCGGCCCCTCCCTGCAGGGAGGGGAGGAAGAACAGGCGGCTCTTGCTCCCCTCGGGCGTCCGTTGCTGGTCACATCGCCTCGTGCTGCGGAGGGGAGGAAGAACAGGCGACTCTTTCTCCCCTCCCTGCAGGGAGGGGCCGGGGGTGGGTTCTTCCCGCCGCACTTCGCACAATACCCGCGTCTCCCATTCCCCTACGAAGAGGCACACATGCGCGGGCAATCGCTGTGGGCGGCCGGGCTGCTGCTGGTCGCGGGCGTCGGGCTGTTCGCGGTCGCCACGCCGGCGCAACCGCCGGCCAAGGACGAACCGCCGAAGGTCGAGTCGAAGCCGCTCGAACGCGTGCTGCCGGGGCTGCGCGCGGACGGATTCGTGCAACTCCCGAACCAGTGGTCGCTCAAGCCGGCCGGGCGGCACCTCGAAGTCGGCGACTTCCCGGTGAACGTCGCCATCCACCCGACCGGCGAGTTCGCGGCGGTGCTCTGCGCGGGCTACGGCCCGCACGAAATCCTCATCGTCGATCTGAACCCGGAACGCACGCGGGTGCTGTCGCGCGTGCAGATTCATCAGGCCTTCTACGGCCTCACCTGGTCGAACGACGGGCGGCAGGTCTTCGCCAGCGGCGGCGAGGACGAAGTGGTTCACGTCTTCGACTTCGACAAGGGCTATCTGGTGAAGGGCAAGGCGCTCGACGTGAGCGTGCCGAAGCGGAAGGGCGTCGTCGGCGGCATCGCGTTCGACCCCGCGGGCAAAGACCTGTTCGCCGCGATCCCGTGGGCCGACGCCATCGTTCGCGTGCCGCTCGTGAACCCGGACAACAAGAAGGTGATTCAATTCGAGCCGGAGATCGCAAAACCTGAACCCAAGAAGGGCGAACCGCCCAGCCCGCCGGACGGCCGCAAGGACGATAAGGCGAAGGCCGACGACCCGGAAAAGCCGAAGGAGCCACAGGTGTTCCCCTACGCGTGCCTCGTCGAACCGGGCGGCAAGCGGTGCTTCGTGAGCCTGTGGGCGCGGGCCGCGGTCGCGGTCATCGACCTGGAGAAGAACGCGGTCGTCGCGACGTGGCCCACCGCCGAACACCCGACCGAGATGCTTCTGTCACCCAAGGGCGACGCCCTGTATGTGGCGTGCGCGAACTCCACGAAGGTGAGCGTAATCGACCCCGCGACCGGCAAGGCGCTTCAGACGATCAGTTGCGCGCTGTACCCCGGCGCGCCGAACGGGAACACGCCTAACAGTACAGCGCGGGTTCCTCGCCGTTTCGCAAGCTGTTCATCGGGGAGGACAACCGATGACGGAGCAGGAAATCGTGGCTCTGGGGCCGGCGT
>JAYUBA010000426.1:0-6834 GCA_043741075.1 Frigoriglobus sp. | reverse complement strand
AATCGACCTCCCACACCGCGACGGGCCACTTCCCGTCTTCCTTCTCGTGGCGGACCAGCGCGAGCCGCTTGCCGTCCTTCGACCACGCGACGCTGGCCGCGAGCACCGGGAGATCGTCCTTCTGCTTCGGCCGCTTGCCGAGCGACACCTTGAGCACGTCCTGGGCCAGGTTCTGTACCTTCGTCGCGTACCCGTCGCTGGCCGCGAGCCGCTTCCCGTCCGGGCTGTACGCGAGCGAGAGCATCGTGCCGAACTTGATGTCGTTGTTGTCGGTCCACGGGTCCGGCTTGCCGGTCTTCGCGTCGAGGCGCGCCACGTCGGTCTTGCCCGCGACGCACAGGTGGTTGCCGTTCGGGCTGTACGCGAGTGCGAGGAACGGCGCGTCGGCCTTGTGTGTCCACAGTACCTTGCGCGTGACCGCGTCCCAGCAGGTGACGTTGCCGGCGGTCGCGGCGGCGAACGTCTTGCCGTCGGGCGCGACCGCGACGCCGTTCACGAGCGCCTTGTGATCTTCGAGGATCGCCGCGTCGGTCCACTTCTGCTCCGCTACGAGCTTGTCCGGCTCCGCGGTCAAGTCAAACGCCTTCACCTCGCCGGCGCGGGGCAGGCCGTCCGGGATCGGACTGACCAGCGGGAACCCGGTGCCCGCGAGCAACTTCTTGCCGTCCGGGCTGAACGCTAGCGCGGTCACCGGGAGCTTGGTCGCGGCCATATGGTCGATGCCCTCGAACCCGTCGAACACCCTCACGATTTTGTCCGTCGCGATGTCGATGAGTCGGACTTCCGTCTTGTGCCCGATGACGCGGGGCACCTTCTCCCCGCCGTGGAGAATCGGGAGCCGAATCCCGGTGGCGAGTCGCTTCCCGTCGGGGCTGAACGCCAGCGCGGTCGTTTCGCCCTGCTCGCCGAGCGTCTTGACCTCCTTGAACGTCGCGGCGTCGTACAGCACGGCCCGCTTGCCGTACCCGACCGCGAGCGTCCGGCCGTCGGCGCTGAACGCGGCGGCGCGCGGGCCGTCCCGGAAGTCGGCCTCGAACGCGTGCAGCCGCTTCCCGGTCTGCGCGTCCCACACCGCCGCGCCCGTCGTGCCGACCCCGACCAGCACGCCGACCGCGGCCACCCGCTTGCCGTCCGGCGACCACAGCAGTTGCTTGCCGGTCGTCGCCGGCAGAGACGTGCTGCCCGGCTCGTGCTGGTCGTCCAGTTGGACCGGCTCGAACCCGGTCGCCGTGTCGTACACCCGCACGCCGAACCCGAAGTGCGCGGCGTAGCGCTTGCCGTCCGGGCTGAAGCGGACGAGGTGCCAGCCGAACTTCGTCTTCGGCCGCGGGTGTTCCTTCAACACCTTCCCGGTCGCGGCGGCGCACTCCAGCACCTTCGTGCCCATCGCGAACAGCGTCTTGCCGTCGGCCGAGAACCCGACGGCCTCGCCGGGCACGTCGTAGAGCTTCTTGCCGGTCGCGTCGAACACCCCGCCGGGGACGACGGCGTAGCGCGTCCCGTCCGGCGAATAGACGATCTGCTGAGCCCACGTCACCGGGTCGGGCTTCGCTTCCTCCGGTTCGACCGCGAACACCCGCACCTTGCCGACGAGTTCGCCCAACTTCGTGAGATGGTCGAAATTGGCGAACGCGGACGCGAGCGACTTGCCGTCCGGGGCGAACGCGACCGCCGCCACGCCGGTGAACGGCCCGCCGGCGAGGTGGCTGGAGATCGGCTCCGGCTTCGCCGGCGGCGCGTCGGTCGGCCACACGAACACGTCTTCGGTGTACCGCGCGCCCCCCGCTTTATTGTCCTGCGGCCGAATCACCGCCGCGGCGACCGTCTTGCCGTCCGGCGTGAGCGCCAGCCCGGCCACCCGGCCGCCGAGGTTCACCCGCGACTTCTCTTTGAAGGTCGCCGCATCCCAGACGATGACAACGCCGTCCACGTCGCCCGTCACAAACAGTTTGCCGTCTTTCGACCACGCGGCCGAAGTGACGATGGCCTTGTGTCCTTCGAGCAGTTTGTTCGCCTCGCCGGAACCGGCCGACCACGCCCACAGCACGTTCTTGCCGGTGTCGCGGTCGATCGGCCCCGTCAGTACCACACGCTTGCCGGCTGGGTCCACGGCGAGCGGGACCGCGTACTCGTCCGCCGGCTTCTTCCCCGGTGCGACCGTGGTCGATTTGATCGTGGACACGTTCGGCCACGCCAGCCACGTCTTCACGAAGTAGCCGCGGGCACTGCCGAACACGACCTTGCGGCTCGTCCCGAGCAGGTCGCCGTCCTTGACGAGCGGCGCGTCTGGAAACCACGCCACCGCGAGCGGCTCGCTGTCCTTCTCTTCGAGCGCGTCGCCGGCTTTGCCGGTCGCGGCGTCGAGGAACACCACACCGTCCTTCGTGGTCGCCGCGAGCGTCTTGTCGTCCCAGGCCATGCTGATCGCCGCGAGTCGGCCCGCGCCCTTGTACTCCCACAGTTGCTTCCGCGTGCCCGTGTCGTAGGCGCGGACATGGCCGTCGGTGCCGCCGACGTACAGCGCCTTGCCGTCGCCGGAGTACGCCACCGACCCGCCGAGCCAGCCCGTAAGTTCCAACACGTTCGTTTCCTTCCACGCGGGCGGCGCGGGCTTCGCCGGCGCGTCGAGCGGGATGACGCGCAAGCCCTTCGCGTCCTTCGCCGGCGTTGGAACATCGGCCGCTTTACCGGGGAAGAACCCGGCCCCCGCGACCAGTTGCTTGCCGTCCGGCCGGAACGCGAGCGACACGACCGGCAGGTTGTCCGGGAAGCCGTCGATGCGGCACAGTTCCTTCCCGGTCTGCGAGTCGAGTAGCTGAACGTCGATGTTGACCGCTTCCACGACGCCGCCGCCCGTCGGCAACGGTCTGTCCCGCTCGACCCTGCGCCCGGCGGCGAGCGTCTTGCCGTCCTTCGACCACGCCACCGCGCTGAACCGCCCGACGATGTCTGCCCACTCCGCGTCGAACTTGCGGGCCTGCTTGAGCGTCTTCGCGTCGTACACCCGCACGTCACCGCACCCGACCGCGATCTCGTTTCCGTCCGGCGACCACGCGAACGAATTCACGCGGTGGGCGCTGTCGGGGGCGATGGTGCCGATGAGCGCGCCCGTCGTCGCGTTCCAGACGCTCAGGACGCCGTCCTTGTCCGGGGAATCGGCGGGCTTCCAGTGGATGCCGGCGAACCGCGACCCGTCCGGGCTGAACGCGGCTCCGCGTCCGAATATCCACTTCACGTCGCCGTAGGCCCCGCCCTTCTGCCCCGCCAGGACCGGCGCTTCGCCCTTGAAGTCGCCGCGGAGGTGGTGCGCTTGGCCGTCGAACTCGACGCGCGACGACCCGTCGGGCGAGAACGCGGCGGTGGTCCCTGTATCGACCGACTTCGGCTGCCCTCGCTTCTTCGTGGCGAGCACCTTCCCCGTTGTGGGATCGAGCGTCTGAAACTCGTCCTTCACCAGAACGAAGAGCGACTTCCCGTCGCCGGAGAACGACGCGAACTCGGCGTCGGCGGTGAACAGTTTCTTCCGCGTGTCCGCGTCCCACACGGTCGCGGTGCCGTTGCCGACCGAGACGAACGTCTTACCGTCGGGCGCGTACGAAACGGAATAGACGTGCCCCTTGTGGTCGGCGAGAGCCTTCATGTCCGGCTCCGGTTTCGGCGCGGGCGCGTCCGGCGACGCGGCAACCGGCGGTGCCGCCCTCGGCTCGTCGGTCGTGCGCCATCACCGGCGGTCGCGACCGCGGCCATCAGCGCGCCCGCGGCGACCACCGCCGCGACCAGTTTCGTCGTACCCGATGAGAGGCTCCGCATGACACCCTCCGCGAGAGCGAGGACCGCCACCGTGGCACCGCGACCGAGGACCGCGGTGACGGCGGCGGAAGTAAGTTCGGCGGACACGGCCGACGGCCCGGCGACCGCGACCAGCCCCGCGGACGGCAGCGCGACGCCGCGCCGCGCGAGCCGGACCGCGAGCGCCTTCCGCCCGCGACTGAGCCACGAGGCGACGGTGCCTTCCGCCCGGTTCAGTTCGAGTGCGGCCTCCGCGCGCGTCTTGCCTTGCAGGTCGCACAGCACGATCGCGGCGCGGTGCGGTTCGGGCAGCGCCGCGAGTTCGGCGTCGATCACCGCGCGCAGTTCGGCGCGGTCGAGTTCGCTGCCGACGCTCGCCTCGTTGGGGTCCGCCGCCATGACCGCAGCCATTTCGCGCCTCCGCCGCCGGGCGGCGGTCGTTTTCGCCTTCCGGGCCGTCCGCACCGCCACCCCGTACAGCCACCCGCCGGCCGCGCCGGGCGGGCGTATCGTCCCGGCCCTTCGCGCGAGAACGAGGAACGTCGCCTGGAACGCGTCCTCCGCGTCGTGCGCGTCGGCCAGTACGCGCCGGCACACGCCGAACACCATCGGCCCGTACCGGCCGACCAGCTCCGCGAACGCGGCCTCCCTGTTGGGGGACGTGGGCGCGATCGCGGCGACGAGTTCGGCGTCGGTCGGCGGGCGGTCCGGCCCGAGCCGGCAGACCACCCGGCGGACGGTCGCAGCGGACATCCGGCACCCTCACGCGTTCCCAAGCGGCACGGCCCCGCCCGCGGACCACTCCCGCGGACCGGCCGTTCTCTATTGTTTGCCCGCCGACGGGAAATGTGATGCAGGAAATGTGGGGAAGCCGCTGCGGTACGCGGAAGCGCGAGCGGGCCGGAGAACTTCCCGGCCCGCGACGCGGCTGAGCATGGGTGACGCGCCCGCGGCGGGTGTGGGGTGGCGCTGTCGGGAATCGGCGGGGGGAGAGTTATGGAAGTGTGGCGGCCGGTGTGGAGAATGAAAATCGGAAACCCGCGTATGCGATCGCCCGCCGCGCGCCTCTTCCCGGTGTGACGGACCGACTTCCAGGTGACCCATGAGTGACCCCGCGATCCACGAGTACCTGCGCGCCGTCGGCATCGACCCGGCCGCGACCGGTCCGAGCGACGCGGAACTGATCGCCCGGTTCAGCGCGACGCGGGACGAGGCCGCGTTCGAGTTGCTGGTGTGGCGGCACGCGCCGCTCCTCCAGCGGGTGTGCCGGTCGGTGCTGAACGACCGCCACGCGGCCGAGGACGTGACCCAGGCGACCTTTCTGGCGCTGGCGCGGAGGGCCGGCACGTTCGCCGGGCGCGGGTCGGTGGTCGGGTGGCTGTACCGGGTCGCCCGGCGGGTGTCGGTGCGGCTCGCCGAGCAGCGCGCCCGGGCGCCCGTCGCGGGCGCCGAACTCGACCGCGTCCCCGCGCCCGACGCCCGCGGCGCGGGCGCGGACGAGGTCGGTCGGCTGTGCGAAGAGGTCGATCGGCTGCCGGAGCGGTATCGCGTGCCCGTGCTGCTGTGCTTCTTTGAGGGGCTGACGCACGCCGAAGCCGCCCGCCGCACCGGGCTGCCGGTCGGCACGATCGCCGGGCGGTTGGCGCGGGCCAAGGCGCTGCTCGCCCGCCGGCTGACCCGGCGCGGGGCGGCGCTCGGGGCCGTGGCCCTGCCGGTCGCGTCCGGCGCGTTCGTCGGCTCCACCGCGCAGGCCGCGACCGCGTTCGCCGCGGGCAACGCCGCGTCTCTCGTTTCACCAATCGTTCTTTCCCTCGCCCACGGAGTAATGCAATCCATGATGACGACAATTCTCAAAGCGACGGCCGCCTCGGTCGCGCTCGCCCTCGGCGCGACCGCGTGGGCGCTGACCCCGGCGGCTGTGCCGCCCGCGCCGCCCACGCCGCCCATGCCCCCGGCCGCGCCGGTCGCGGCCCCCGTCCCGCCAGGCGCCGTGAAGGCGCCCGACCGGCAAGCGGACGCCCGACAGCGGATCCGCAGCGCGAACAACCTCAAGCAGATCATGATCGCGGTCCACAACTACCACGACGCGAACCAGTTCATGCCGCGCGACATCGCGGACAAGAACGGCAAGCCGCTCCTGAGCTGGCGCGTGCTCCTGCTCCCGTATATCGAGCAGGACAACCTGTACAAGGCGTTCAAGCTGGACGAGGCGTGGGACAGCGACACCAACAAGAAACTGCTCGCGAAGATGCCGGACGTTTACAAGGTCGGCATCGAACCGAAGGGCGCCACCGAAACCTACTACCAGGGGTTCGCCGGGCCGGGCACCGCGTTCGAGCCGAAACAGAAGCTCACGTTCGCCGACTTCACCGACGGCATGTCGAACACGATCGGCGTAATCGAGGCCGGCCCGCCGGTGGACTGGACCAGGCCGGCCGACATCGCCTACGACCCGAAGAAGGACTTCCCGAAGCTGGACGGCCCGTTCAAGAACGTCGTCATGGCCGGGATGATGGACGGGGTCACGTTGCCGTTCAAGCCGGACCTGAAGCCCGAAGTGTTCCGCGACTTCGTCGAGCGGGCCGACGGGAACGTCGTGGACATCGACGCGGCGAAGGCCGACCTCAAGGCGTTCTCGAAGGAGGACAAGGAGCTTGCGGCCAAGCTTCAGAAGGAGAACGTCGATCTCGCGCGGAAGGTGGCCGACCTTTTCATCGAGCGGCAGCGGCTGCTCGCGGAACTGGCGAAGAAGCCCCAGCCCGGCGGGCCGGACTTGGGCAAACTGGTCGCCGAGGCGGAGGAACTCCGGCACATGCTCTCCGCGCTGAAACGCGAGACCGAAGGGTTGAAGAAGGAGTTGGGGGAGAAGTGACCCCGGCGAGCGGTAGTGACCGCACACCCCGTCGGGCCGGCGAACATCTCGTCGAACCCGATCCGCGAGTCGCGGGTGCGCGTGGGCCGCTACCGCCCGCCGGCCGGGCGCGTGTGCCACTCGGCGGCGTCGGTCGCGGGCGGGTTCGCCGCGCCGAACGCCGGGTAGTTCGG
>JAYUBA010000425.1:0-6834 GCA_043741075.1 Frigoriglobus sp. | reverse complement strand
CCACCCTCTCCCGCAAGGGGCGAGGGCAAAACGGGAACACCACATGCCTCCCACACGCGCGATCCTCGCCCTCGCTTGCCTGTTCCCCGCGTCGCCGGCCCTTCGCGCCGCCGACCCGAAGCCGATGAACGTGGTCGTGCTGCTCGCCGACGACTGGCGGTACGACACGCTCGGCTGCGCGGGGCACCCGGTCCTCAAGACGCCACACCTCGACGCGCTCGCGAAGGACGGGTTCCGGTTCACGCGCGTGTGCGTGACCACGTCCATCTGCGGGGTCAGCCGGGCGTCGCTGCTCACCGGTCAGTGGATGTCGCGGCACGGCAACGAGGCGTTCGCGATGTTCAAAACGCCGTGGGCCGAAACCTACCCCGGACTGCTCCGCGCCGACGGCTACTGGGTCGGGCACGTCGGGAAGTGGCACAACGGCACGTTCCCCAAAGACCGCTTCGACTTCGGCCGCAGTTACGCCGGCACGCACTGGATCAAGCGCCCAAATGCCGAACCGGTTCACGTCACGCAACTGAACGAAACGGACGCGCTGGAATTCCTCCAGAAGCGGCCCCAGGACAAGCCGTTCTGCCTGACGGTGGCGTTCTTCGCGGCGCACGCCGAGGACAACAACCCGAAGCAGTACCTCCCGCAACCGGGCAGCGCGGCGCTGTACGCGAACGACACGATCCCCGTTCCCGCGCTCGCGCCCGACGAGGCGCTGAAGCGGCTCCCCCCGTTCCTGCAACTCCCCGCGAACGAGGGCCGCAAGCGCTGGACGTGGCGGTTCGACACGCCGGAGAAGTACCAAACGATGATGAAGAATTACTACCGGCTCTGCACGGAAGTGGACGCGACCTGCGGCCGGGTGATCGCGGAGCTGAAGAAGCAGGGCGTCCTCGATAACACGCTCGTGATCTTCACCGGCGACAACGGGTACTTCCACGGCGAGCGCGGCCTCGCGGACAAGTGGTACCCCTATGAGGAGAGCATTCGCGTGCCGCTCATTGTTCACGACCCGCGAACGCCCGCCGCGGCGAAGGGCAAGACGAACGGCGACTTCGTGCTGAACGTGGACATCGCGCCGACGATTCTGGCCGCCGCGAACGTTGCGGCTCCGAAGACGATGCAGGGCCGCGACTTCGCCCCGCTCTACCGCGAGGCGAAGAACCTCGACCCGCCGTGGCGCGACGAGTTCTTCTACGAACACGCGGTGATCGGAAGCAAGGACCGCATCCCGGCCTCGCGGGCGCTGGTGCGGCACGACGCGAAGTACATCGACTGGCCCGACTTCAAGTACGAGGAACTCTTCGACCTAAAGGCGGACCCGCAGGAGCAGAAGAACTCGATCGCCGACCCGGCGCGCGCGAAGCAACTCGCGGAGATGAAAGAACGATTTGAGAGGCTCAAGGGGCAGGCGAGGTGACGCCGGCGCGTCACCACTGACGAGCCGGCCTCAGTTCTGGCGGTCGCGGCGGGCGTTCACGCGGCGCCCGCGGAGCCGCGCCCCGTTGAGCGATTCGATGACGTGCTCGGCCGCGTCTTCGGGCACGTCCACCAGGGAGAACCGCTCGCTGATCTCGATGCCCTTAATCTCGCGGCCGGGCAGCCCCGCCTCGTTGGCGATGGCCCCGACCAGGTCGCGGGGGCCGATGCCGGCTTCGCGGCCGGCGCTGATGTAGATGCGGGCCAGTCGCGGGCCGGGCGAGCGAGCGTCGGTTCCCCGCGCCCGCGTGGCGGCACGAACCGGCTCCGCCGACACGACCGGGATGTCGTCGCCGTCCGCGGCGTCGGCCCCGGCCGCGCGGTGCGCCAGTTTGAGCGCGGCCAGGGCGATTTCCTTGGGTTCGAACTCGCCGGCCAGCGCCTCGACGACCGCCCGGAAGCGATCGAGTTCGCCCTCCGCGATGGCCGCGCGGACCTCCGCCTTAATCCGTTCCAGCCGGCCCACGCGCAGGTCGGCGGCGGTCGGCACGCGTGCCAGTTCGATCCGCTGCCCGGTGGCTCGCTCGATGGCCCGAATCGCCCCCTGCTCGCGCGGGTCGGCCAGGATGATCGCCACGCCCCCGCGCCCGGCCCGGCCCACGCGGCCGATCCGGTGGACGTACGCCTCGGTGCCGAGCGGAAGTTGGTAGTTCACCACGTGCGTGAGGTGTTCCACGTCCAGCCCGCGCGCGGCCACGTCGGTCGCTACCAGCAAGTCCGCTTGGCCCGCGCGGAACAGGCGCATCACGCGGTCCCGCTGGTCCTGCGTCATCCCGCCGTGCAGCGCCTCCGGGCGGTACCCGCGGGCGGCCAGCGCCTCGGTCAGTTGATCGACCTCCGACCGCGTCTGGCAGAAGATCAGCGCGGCCTTCGGCGCTTCCGCGTCCAGCACGCGCCCGAGCGCGGCCAGCTTGTGCGGCCGGGCGACGAGGTAGGCCGTCTGGCGGACCAGCGGCGCGGCTCCGGCCGGCACCGCCTCGCGCGCGACCGAGATTTCGACCGCGTCCGTCAGGTGGCGCCCGGCGATGGCCTTGATCCGCGGCGGCATGGTGGCCGAGAACAGCATGGTCTGCCGCCCGGTCGGGGTCGCCGTCAGCAGCGCCTCGATGTCTTCGGCGAACCCCATGTCGAGCATCTCGTCGGCCTCGTCCAGCACGACGACCTCGACGCCGTCGAACTTCACGCTGCCGCGGCGCAGGTGGTCGAGCGCCCGGCCGGGGGTGGCGACGATGACATCGACCCCGCGGTGCAGGGCGCGGAGTTGCACGTCCATCGGCTGCCCGCCGTAGATCGGCAGCACCCGGATGTTCAGCGGCTTGCCGTACCGCTCGACCGCTTCGGCGACCTGCATGGCGAGTTCCCGCGTGGGAACCAGGATCAGCGCGGACGGCCGGGGGCGGGGCGTGAGGGCCGCGATGCGGTGGACGAGGGGCAGGGCGAACGCCGCCGTCTTGCCGGTGCCGGTCGCCGCCCGGCCGATGAGGTCGCGGCCTTCGAGCAGCGGCGGAATCGCCTCGCGCTGAATGGGCGTGGGCCGCTCGTACCCCAGTCCGATGAGCATATCGACGAGGCGACTGTCGAGACCCAATTCCGCGAACCCCGACTCGGTAACCGTCGCCATCGCACCGACCATGTGGTCTTCCTCGTGTGAATCTGAAGCGCGTGAATCTATCAAGGTACGGAACCGCGCGGCCGAACGGAGGGCGGAACCGCATTTTCCGCCGAAATTGCGAAACGGCTGCCGTACAAAGCAGAGACCCCGGCGAACCATAAGGTTCGCCGGGGCTTCGGTGAGTTGGGGATCTAGGATTCGAACCTAGACTAAGTGAGTCAGAGTCACTCGTGCTACCGTTACACCAATCCCCAACACGTCGCGCTGAACCGGAGCCGCGAGTGAGGCGGTTCCGTTGGTAGCAGTGAGGGTTAATGTACCGCGGCCGGTCGCCGGTGTCTACCCTTCCCGACTGGCGCGGGCGCAACAGGGACCGTCCCGCCGCTACCGCAAGAGGTCGGTCGCGATCTTGCCGGCCTGGCCGTTGAGCAGCAACAGTTCCGTCGGGCCGCGCTCGTAGGCGCCACTCCCTTGCGGTCTCGTCGAGTGTGCGACGACTCGGCGGGCTGACGCCGCGCCGTTCGCCTATTCCACGTACAGGAACCGGTTGCTGCTCAACAGCGCCTGGCAGAACGCGGCCAGCGCCCGCGCTTCGGGTGCGGGCGGTTCCGGTGCCTTCGCCCCGGCCTTCGGCGGAACGGGCGCGGGCGGCTTGCGGAACGCCTCCGTCGCGTCGCGCGCGGACGATTGACGGTACGCGGTGGACGTGAGGATGAGGCGGTGAAGCTTCTTCACGCTCCAGCCCTGCGCCACGAATTCTGATGCCAGCCAGTCGAGCAGTTCGGGGTGCGTGGCTCTCTCGCCGGGCCGGCCGAAGTCGCCCGGCGAGCCGACCGGCCCGCGGCCGAAGTGGAGCATCCACACGCGGTTCACCATCACGCGGGCCGTGAGCGGGTGCCGCGGGTCGGTGAGCCAGTTCGCGAGCGCGAGCCGGCGACCCGTCGTGCCGGTGGCGAGCGGCTTCTCAGGAGCCTTCAAGGGAAGGGTGCCGTCGAGACACACCCAACACTGCGGAATGCGACCGGGCGCGTCTCAACAAGGCAATTCTGTTGCAAAGCCGCTTGACAGCAAGCCCGCGGTCTGGGAAAGTCGAACTTCTCACCACTGCGACTCAGCGTAGCGCTCGTCGCGAACCCCGCCCGTACCGCCGGAAACCCACACGAGCAGTCGGCGCTCAACTCCGCACGTTGAAGTGCGACCGATATCCCACTCGCCCCACGGACCGCGCGGTGCGCTACCATGAAGCGCCGGTCTACTTTTGGTTCGCGCGCTTCGCTCGCCGTGGCGACCGACTTGCGCCGTTGAATGTTCAAAGAGGCCCGGCGACCGAATCGAGCCGGATAGCTTGTTCTACCGTTGGTGACGGAGTCACGTTTGATGAGTACCCGAGAACACCGGCCGTGGCCGTGCGGCGGGCCGACCCGACGCGAAGTGCTCTGCGCGGGCGCCCTCGCTCCGCTCGGGTTCGGGCTGACGGAGGTTCTTCAGGCACGGTCGGACGCCGCTCCGAAGGGGAGGGCCAAGTCGGTCATCTTGCTGTTCATGTGAGGCGGGCCGAGTCACATCGACACCTGGGATCCGAAGCCGGGCGCACCGCCCGAGGTCCGCGGCCTGTTCCGGTCCATAGCGACCACCGTCCCGGGGCTTCGGATCGGCGAGCACTTCCCGCGGTTGGCGACCCGGGCGCACCAGTACGCGGTCGTGCGGTCGATGACCCACACGGACCCGGCCCACCTTTCGCCCGCGCATCACCTCATGACGGGGCGGATCGCGCCGAAGCCGAACTCCGACGCCGACGGGGCGAGTCGGGGCGACGCCCCGTGTTTCGGGGCCGTCGTCCAGAAGCTGTTGCCGTCGCCGGGTGCGGGTCCGCCCGCGGTCACGCTCCCGTGGGCGGTCTCGCACCCGTCCGCGCCCGGCGGCACCGCACCCGGGCAGAACGGCGGCTGGCTGGGAAACGGGTTCGACCCGTTCCTCGTTACCGGCGACCCGAACCTGCCCTCGTTCGCCGTGGCGGGGTTGCGCGCCCCGGCCGACGTGCCGGCCGACCGGTTAAGGGGTCGCGCCGAACTGGCCCGGCTCCTCGACCGGACCGGCGGGCCGGGCGGCGCCTACACGGCCGTGCAGAGCAAGGCTCTCGACCTCCTCCTCGCGCCGGCCGTCTCGACGGCGTTCGATTTGTCGCGCGAATCGGCGACGATCCGGGACAAGTACGGCCGGCACGCGCACGGACAAAGTTGCCTCCTGGCCCGACGCCTGATCGAAGTCGGCACCCGGCTGGTGACGGTCAACTGGCCCGACGACGGTCGGGCGTTCTGGGACACGCACGGGAACAACTTCCCCGCGCTTCAGACCCGGCTGATGCCCCCGGCGGACGCGGCGTTCGCGGCGCTCCTCGACGACTTGACCGCGCGCGGCTTGCTCGACGAAACGTTGGTGGTGTGGGTCGGCGAGTTCGGGCGCACCCCGCGCGTGGAGGGCGGCGGGCGCCAGCACTGGCCGCACTGTTACTCGGCGGTACTGGCCGGCGGCGGCGTTCGGGGCGGCGCGACTTACGGATCGAGCGACAAGATCGGTGCCCACCCGGCGACCAACCCGGTGTCGCCCGCCGATCTCACCGCGGACTCGACGACCTCCGCCGGACGCTCCGCGCCGACCTGTGCGACCTGCTGTTGTCGGGCGAGTGGGAAGCCCGACGGTGGGTGTAGACTCTTGTTATGGAGGAATTCGTGCCGCTCAATCCGGCGCTCCAGCAGGAGATGGACGCGGCGCTGCTGCCGATGTTCGGCGAGACCATCACCGAGGCCATGCGGCAGGCCGGCTACGCCGAGACGCACCGCCCAACAGTAGTCCGAGACGCTCCGGAGCCGTTGGGATAATTCGGCCATGCGGAAGGCCCTGCGCGCTGCCAGGTTCACCGAGGAAACTATCGTCGAGAAGATCATCGCCAGCATTGAGGTGGCCCGGCCGTTCCCGGTGAAGACGGACGACGACGTAAACATCGAGACCGTCCCCGACCTGGAGGTGCAGCACGAAACCTGAAGACCGTGGCCGAGCCGCTCGACGCCTTCCCGGCCAATAAGCAGATCAACGCCGACGTGGGGATTGACGACCTGATCGCGAAGCTGGAAGCCTCAACGCCGAATGAAGATTATGGATCGTGAGTGGTGCCCGCCAGCGCGGCGCGTCCACCGCCTGCAACCTCATCTGCACCGATCCTCCGCCTCCGCTACAGGGTCGCCGGCGAGCCGCAAACCCTGGAACAGGTAGCACGTCCACGAGCAGTTCCGCGACGGCGACCGTGAGCGAATCGGACACGGAGAGCTGGTCGGACGGGTGGTCCGAGTCGGAGCCCGTGACGGAGAGCGGCGGGTGGTCCAGCGGCGACTCCTCCTACACCGACGGCGCGTCCGGCTCGGGGACGACCGCGCAGAGCGGCTCGACGGCGAACGCGTTCGCGGCGGCGATCTTCTCGCAGTTGTCGGCCGACGGGGCGACGTGGACGGCGGCGAGCGGCACGCAGGGGGGCACCAACTCGGGGTTCGACGACACGAGCTACGCCACGTCGGGCACGTACAGCGGGTCCGCGTCCGGGTGGTGGGCGAACAGTTCCAGCGGCACCGAGACGATGAGCCTGGCGAGCGCTGTGGCGAGCGGCATGGCGGCCGGGGCCGGGGGCGGCCTGTTCGGGATCGCGCGGGGGGTGCTGTCGGCGACGAGTGGAACGACACTTGGTCCGCGTCAGGAAC
>JAYUBA010000424.1:0-2027 GCA_043741075.1 Frigoriglobus sp. | reverse complement strand
GGGCTACCATCGGTCGCCCCTCCTGGGGGCTGAAAACCAAACCACTGTTGGTTCTGATCTTCTACCGTTTCTCAGCACTCAGCACTCAGCACTACTTGTAGGGTAACTCGGCGTACACGATCTCGCTCCCGTACAGGCTCTTGGCGCTCGCCAGCACCTTGCCCTCGTTCGAGATGACCACGCTGAACCCGTAGCCGCGCCAGTCCGGCTTCTTGTCCACGCTCCAGTTCGCCCCGACGAGATGGTGCTTGAACGGCTTCACGCGCTCCGGCAGCTTCGTCCACATCCACTCCGCCGGGTGTTCGGTGTCCACCCACGCGATCGGGTACAGCAGACACCGGGCGGCGGTTGCACGGGCTTGGGATCGGCGGCGCTGATGAGAGGAAGCAGTAGAGGGAAGGCGAGAAGAAAGGTGCGCATGAAAGGAGCCTCGGCAGGCGACAACGTTTAGCGTTGGTCCCGGAGGGACCACCCACCAAAATCGCACACCGCGCGTAACGCCGCTGTCACTTCTTCGCCGTGAGCCGCGCCACCTCGGCACAGTCCTTGTCGCCGCGCCCCGAGAAGCACACCACCACCACGTCGTCCTTCGACCGCGTCGCCGCGATCTTCATCGCTTCTACCACCGCGTGCGCCGTTTCCAGCGCGGGAAGGATGCCCTCCAGCCGGCCGCACAGGTGGAACGCGTCGAGCGCCTCCTGGTCCGTGACGCTGCAATAGCGGACGCGGTGCGCGTCGTGCCAGTAGCTATGCTCCGGCCCGACGCCGGGGTAGTCGAGACCGGCGCTCACGCTGTGTACGTCGGCGGTTTGGCCGTCGTCATCTTGAAGGACGTAGCTGAAGCTGCCGTGCAGCACGCCCGGCGCGCCGTTGCTCAGCGTGGCCGCGTGATCGCCCGGCTTGCGGCCCCGCCCGCCGGCCTCCACGCCGACCAGTTCCACCTCGGCGTCGTCCACGAACGGGTAGAACATGCCGGCCGCGTTCGAGCCGCCGCCGACGCACGCGACCACCACCTCCGGCAGCTTGCCGAACTGCGCGACGCTCTGCTCCTTCGTCTCCGCGCCGATCACCGCCTGGAAGTCGCGCACCATTTCCGGGAACGGGTGCGGCCCGACCACGCTCCCAATGATGTAGTGCGTGTGCTCCACGCTACTCATCCACTCGCGCATGGCCTCGTTGGTCGCGTCCTTGAGCGTGCGGCTGCCGCTTTCCACCGGGAACACGTCCGCGCCCATCGCCCGCATCCGGAACACGTTCAGTTCCTGCCGCCGGATGTCCTCGGTGCCCATGTACACGCGGCACGTCAGGCCGAACAGCGCGGCGGCGGTCGCGGTGGCGACGCCGTGCATCCCGGCGCCGGTCTCGGCGATCACCCGGCTCTTGCCCATGCGCTTCGCGATGAGCGCCTGACCGAGGGCGTTGTTGATCTTGTGCGCGCCGGTGTGGTTCAGGTCTTCGCGCTTGAGCACGATGCGCGCCCCGCCCGCCTGCTTGGTAAGGCGCTCGGCGAAGTACAGCCGGCTCGGGCGCCCGACGTAGTCGGTGAGCAGCCGGGCGAACTCGGCGTTGAACGCCGGGTCGGCCTGCGCCGCGCGGTACGCGGCGTCGAGTTGTTCGAGCGCGAACATGAGCGTTTCGGGCACGAACCGGCCGCCGTACGGGCCGAACCGCCCGCGGGCGTCGGGCACTTGCGAGACGGGGGAAGTGGTCGCGGTCGGCATTGCGGTCCTCGGTCGGCGGCGCGGGCGCACCGTTCTTTCTGCCGGAACCGCATTCCGATTTCAAGCGCAACGCCGGTTGCGCGCCGGAACCGGGCTTGCCGCGGGGTTCGGGCAATCTGGTAGAATCGCTATCTGCTAATGGAGAGCCGCGGATGCCCGAACTGCCCGAAGTGGAAACCGTCGTCCGCGACCTGCGCCTGCTCCTCGCGGGCCGCACCATCACCAGCGCGCGGCAGAGCAGGTGGAAGCTCCGTCGGCCGTGGAAGCCGGTGTGGAACGCGGAAGTCGCCGGTGCGCGGGTCGAAG
>JAYUBA010000423.1:0-2029 GCA_043741075.1 Frigoriglobus sp. | reverse complement strand
CACCCGGCTCGAAGACGCCGCCACCCTCTCCCGCAAGGGGAGAGGGACAAGATGCTTTCTCCCCCCTCCCTTCAGGGAGGGGGGCTGGGGGGGTAGGTTCCCACCTCGAACACCCGTGCGTGGTCGAACCGCTGCGTCAACTCGAAGCGCGCGGCGTGCCGGTCGAGTGGCTGCCGGTCGATGCGCGCGGCGTCATCCTGTGGCGCGCTCCGCCCGCGGATTCGCTCGTGTGCGTCATGCTCGCCAACCACGAAACCGGGGCCGTTCAACCGGTCCGTGACATCGCCCGCGCGCTTCCGGCCGGGGCGAAACTGCACTGCGACGCGGCGCAAGCGGTCGGGAAGGTGCCGGTGGATTTCGCCGCGCTCGGCGCGACCACGCTCACCGCCAGCGCGCACAAGTTCGGCGGGCCGAAGGGGATCGGCGTGTTGCTCACCAAGCGCGGCACGGAACTCACGCCACTGACGTTCGGCGGGCACCAGCAGCGGGGCCGCCGGCCGGGCACCGAACCCGTTGCACTCGCGGTTGGCATGGCGGTCGCGCTCGAACACGCCGTGCGAAACTTAACCGAGAACCGGGCGAAGTTGGAGGCGCTCCGCAGCCGATTGTGGTACGGGTTGCGACGGTTGTGCGGGCCGGTGGTGCTGAACGGACCGGAGATCGGTGCCGCGGACGTGGTGCCGACGACGCTCAACGTGTCGTTCCCCGGCTGCCGCGCGGACCTGCTCTTAATGGCGCTGGATTTGGCGGGGGTCGCGTGTTCGACCGGGTCCGCGTGTTCGAGCGGAAGCCTGCTGCCGAGTCCGGTGCTGCGCGCGATGGGCGTACTCGACGACGTGCTTCGCTCGGCGCTGCGGTTCAGCTTCGCGCCGACACAAGACGACGACGAGGTCGATGACGCGCTAAGCCGGATCGCGGAGTGCGTGAGCCGGGTGCGCGGCACGAACGAGCCGGAAGCGTGAGCGACGGATCGCGTTGTCCGTCGCTCACGCTTCCGGCTCGTCGAAGACAGGTTCCGCCCACGCCTTGCCGAACTTCGGGTCCGCGAGGCCGCGAAGCAGGTCGAGCAGCGCCGACGTGTAGTTCGGGAACACCGGCAGGTCCGGCGGGATCGGGTTCTCGGCCGCCGCGACCACCGGCAGCGCCTCCTGCGGCACCTTCGGGTATAGGTGGTGAACATCGTGATACGGTTCCTGGAACAGCAACCAGGAGACGAGCCGACCGAACCGCGACGGGTTCCGCACGCTCCGCGTCAGCGCGAACCCGCGGCCGGTCAGCCCGACGTGCTCGACGTACTTCCGCAGGCTCTGCACGTTCCCCGCGATCACGGCCGGAATCAGGTACGCCGCGACGAACACCGGGATCGCGTCGAACCACATCACCAGTCCGATGAGCGCCGCCCAGAACGCCGCGAGGCCGATCAGTTCCACCCAGATCAGCCGGCGGACGGCGCGGTTGCGGATCGGCGTGTCGCGTCGCAGAAACGACCGCAAGAACAGGAACGGCGTCCACGCCAGCCCGCACATTAGCTCGAAGAACGCCGCGAGTCGCCGCTTCGACTTGCCCGCCGCCGGGTCGTTCAGCGGCCAGAACTCCTCGTCCCGCCGGTCGCCGAGGTACGCGTGGTGCCAGTGGTGCGCCGCCCGGTAGAGCGTCAGGCTCATCCAACTCGAAACGCCGATCACCCGGCCCAAGTAGCCGTTCAGCCACCCGACCGGCGATAGCCCGCCGTGCGCCGCTTCGTGGAACGCGATCAGGAACGCGTGCATGACGAACGCCTGCGCCAACACGAGCGGCACGAGCAGCGCGTACCGGGATTCCGCAACCGCCCAGTAGATCGCGACGAGCAGCGCGTGGAACGCGACCGTGTAGAGGAGCGTCAGCCCGAACCCGGCCCAGCCCGGCTTGTGCAACTCGCGGAGCAGGTGTTTATCGACGAGTCGCGGCATTGGGGAATGATATGCGGAATCGACCGGATGACTCTGTGCGGTGCCCTTGACCTCCCCCCTTGAGGGGGAGGTCGGCGGCG
>JAYUBA010000422.1:0-6841 GCA_043741075.1 Frigoriglobus sp. | reverse complement strand
TCCAGAATTCGGAGGCCAGCGATTAGCTGGTTTCAGCGGTAGTGGTCGCTCAAAACCTGCGATTTCCAAGCGGGAAAATAGTGCGCACGCCCTGGGGCTGAGGGAGAGCGGTCCTTCGGACCTCCGGCATTACCCCGGCTTGTTCCACACGCTCAGCACCGACGGCAGGCCGAGCAGGCGGATGCGCGTCTGCCGCACCTGTGCCCACCGGTGACTCTGCAACACCCGCTTCAGCCCCTCGTGCTCCATCGCCAGCAGCACCGCCCGGCCGCCCGGCTTCAGCACGCGGTTCATCTCCTCCGCCGCCGCCTCGTACAACGGGCCGATCTTCTCGATGGACTCGAGCTGCTTGCCGAACGGCGGGTTCGAGATGATCCGGTCCACGCTCGCGGCCTCTAGCGGCAGCGCGGTCGCGTCCCAGCGGGCGAGGTCCGCGCGGCCGACGTTCGCCAGGTTCTGCGAGGTGACGAACACCGCGTTCGGGTCGATGTCGCCGCCGATCACCCGCACCTTCCCCGCCTTGCTCCGCTGCTCGGCCACGGTGATCGTTTCCGCCATGATCGTGCCGGCCCCGCAGAACGGGTCGAGTACCGTCATCTCCGGCCCGATGCCCGCCAGCCGCACCATCGCCGCCGCGACCGTCGGCCGCAGCGACGCGATGACGTGGTCCAGCTTGTACGCGCGGTGCCGCATCGTGCGGTCGGAGAGGCGCACCCCGCACACGGCCGTCTTGCTGTAGATCGTCAGCCAGATTTCGAGCCACGCGTTCTCGTTGCTGTAGTGCCAGCCGTGCGGAATCTTCCCGGCCAAACCCTCCATGAACGCGGCCCGCGCGTCGGCCCGGCGGAACCCGTGCTCGCCCTGCATCTGGCAGACGATGTGGTACGTCGGCCGCCCCTTCGTCTTCGGGCGAATCTTGTGGTGCAGCTTGAAGAGGTGTTCCCAGTCCGGCTTGCGGGCGGTCCAGGCGCGGATGGTTTCGAGGTCTTCGTTCTTGTACGTGAGCGACCCGGTCCCCCACGCCATCAGGAACACGTCCTCGGTGGTGCGGAGAGACAGCACCTTGTCGGTGAGTTCGTTCACGCGGAACACGACCAGCCCGCGCGCGGTCTTCTTCACCTCGCCGCCGATGTCGCGGGTGATCTCCTCGGCCGCGGTGGACTCGATGCCGCCGTGGGTCATGGCGTACAGCGGGGGCAGCGGCTTGTCGTCGGTCGGTCGTCCGGAGCGTGACATCGGTGGCTCGTGCGGGGGGGCGTAAACAGATATGATACGGGAAGCCCGAACCGCCCGCGGGTCTTTGGGGAGGAGTGAGAATGTCCGCGAACCTGCCGGCACCGACCGAAGAGCCGCCCGCGCCCGCATCGGACCGTGAAGCCGCGCTCCGGGAACTCGCGGCGAAGTACCCCGTGCCCGACGCGCGGGACGTGCGGGAGTGGATCGTCGATCGCATGTGGCTCGACGAGCAACAGTCGAAAGGCGCGTTCGACGCGCACTATGGGAGAGTGGTCGCGGTGTACAACAAGCAACTGATTGGTGTGGGGGACAACTACATCGAAATGCTGCTCGAACTCGCCCCGAAGTATAATGTCCACCCCGAACGAATCGTCGGCGTCTACCTCGGCGATTGGCTTGAGGATCCGAGCATGACCGCCAACCCGCCGACACCGCCGACACCCGACTTCGGGCCGTCACCGAAAGTGGCCGCACAGGTCGCCGAACTGCGCGAGCTGGAGGAGCAGTTCCCGACGCCGACGTGGGAGGATGTGCGCCCCGACTGGGAGTGGTTCTACGCTCAGAGCGGTACACCCGAGATGGAGCCGTACTACTATCAACTCGTCGCGGTGTACAATAAGCGAGTCGTCGGCTCCGACCCACAGGACGAACTCGCCCTTCGCATCCGCCTGTCGCGACAGTACCAAGTTCATCCCGAACGGTTCGTCATCAGCTTCAACGGATAGGTCATGCCCACGTTGCCGCTCACAACGTACTATACGCCATCGCCGTTGCGGGTGGACGAACCGGGCGGCGGGGCGCTGTCGCTCCCGATCTCACAATTCCGGTGCCTCGCGCGGTTGCCCGCCTCATTCCTGCCCCGCGACGCGATCATCGACACCGGTTCGCCACTGACCTTGATGCCGGAAGCGATGTGGAGGCTCTTCCGTCCGGGAGTCGATTACGAGCTGCTTCCGTGGTCGAGCGGGTTCACGCCCCCGCTCGGCCGGACGGCGGGTTGGAACTTCACGTTCCGATTGGCCCGGTTCCTCCAGCCGATCATTCTGTTCAACCTGACCACTCGCACTGAACTGACGCGCGACCACGTGGTAGCACAGTTCGCCGTCGGCAACCCGCCGGCGTTTGCGCGCAGTAACGCCCCGCCGCGGGTGGTCATCGGGTTGTGGGGCGGGCTCCTGGAAGGCACGAGCCTCCGCATCGCGACCGACGCGGCCACCGGGCACGTCGCCGGCGCGCTCGATTGGTAGGGGTCACTTCAGGAAGTGTTCGCGGCCCTCGTCCGAACTCAGCATCAGCATCCCCCACAGCCCCGCGAGCGCGCCGGGGATGCAGCACCCGTGGGCGACGTTCACCGCCGCCAGCACGCACGCGACCTGCGCCAGCCGGTAGTTCCGCCGCCGCGCCATCGACAGCCCGCCCGCGAACACCACCGCACTCGCGGCGAACGAGACCGGGATCAGCCAGCGGTACATGTTCGCGAGTTGTGTCGCGTTCCGCTCGTCCTCCGCGGCCTGCTCCTCCGGCGGGCCGGGCGTGCCGAACCCGGCCTGCCGCAGCGCCGGCATCTGGTTCCGCGCCCAACCCTTCGCGCCGGCCGGGTCCGACAGGAACAGGTACAGGAACACCCCGTTCACGATCGCCCCCGCGACGCCGCAGAACAGCAGCCCGAACGCGGGCAGCAGGAGCATCACGTCGGGCTTGCGCGGGGCCGCGGCGGGCGCCGCTGGGCGCGCGATCAGTTCCGGTTCGGTCAGCGTCCCGTCGGCGCGCACCGGCGCGCGGAACAGCGCCTTGCACTCCGGGCACTGGACCTGCGTGCCGAGCCAGTCCAGCGGCACGCGCACCAGGTGCTTGCACGCCGGGCAGGCGATCACTTCGGTTTCCGGCGTCATTGTTGGTACGGCCCCCGATTCGCACTGTGTCGGGGGTAGAATACGAGCGGTCGCGATTAAGGAGACACTTCGATGCCGGAATGGCTGTCGAGCCGGGTGCCCGACGGGTGGACCGCCTGGCACCTCGTGGCGCTGAGCGTAGCGCTGGCCGTGGGCATGGCGACCGTCAGCCTGTTCATCGTCGGGTACGTGCTCGCGCGCCTGCCGGCGGACTACTTCGTGAACCCCGACGCGCGGCGGCCCATCGACCGGCACCCGGTGCTGAAGGTGCTCGCCACCGTGGCGCGGAACGCGTTCGGCTACTTCCTCATCGCTCTCGGCGCGGTGCTGTCGCTGCCGGGCGTGCCCGGTCAGGGGTTGCTCACCATCTTCATGGGCGTGATGCTGATTGATTTCCCCGGCAAGTACCGGTTCGAGCGGTGTCTGGTCAGCCGACGCGTGATCCTGGCCGCGGCGAACCGCTTGCGCGCGAAGGCCGGCCGGCCGCCGCTGGAGGTGGAGGTCAAGCGCCCGGCGTGAGGCCGGGGCAAAGGGCCGAGAAGAGTAGCACGCGGAACGGCCCCCGGCGGGCGGGGTTCGCGGAAATAGCGGGGCCGGCGATTCGTGTTCTATCGTAGAAGTGATCGCCCACCGTCGCGCCGACGGCCGACGCTCCGTGACCCCCCATGACCCGACCGCAGACCGTTCAGGACGTGTTCGACGCGCTCGGCCGGGACCGCCTGGTGGAGCCGGTGCGGATGCGCGCGTTCGCCGAGCGGCACGACCCGCCCGATGTCGCGGCGGCGCTGGATCGGTTGGTCGCCGAGGGACTGCTGACCGCGTTCCAGGCGGGCGAAGTGGCGGGCGGGCGCGGGGCCGCGCTGTGGCTGGGCGGATACCGGCTGCTGGACCGACTCGGCCGGGGCGGGATGGGGCACGTGTTCCTGGCCGAACACGCGGTGCTCGGCCGGCGGGTGGCCGTCAAGGCGCTGTCCGACGCGCTGCGGGCCGACCCCGGCGCGCGGCGGCGGTTCGTGCGCGAGGCGCGGGCCGCCGCCGCCCTCGACCACCCGAACATCGTCCGCGTGTTCGACGTGGACATGACGAACGACCCGCCGTTCCTCGTGATGGAGTACGTGGACGGGCTGAGCCTCCAGGCGGCGGTGGCGCGCGCCGGCTCGTTCTCCGCGGGGGAAGCGGCGGCCGTGGGCGTGCAGGTGGCGGACGGACTGGCCCAGGCGGCGGCCGTCGGACTGGTTCACCGCGACATCAAGCCGGCCAACCTGCTGGTGGACCGGCGCGGCGCGGTGAAGATTCTGGACCTCGGCATCGTCCGGTTCACCCACGAAGACCCGCACTCGCGGGCGGACGGGTCGGACATCATCCTGGGGACGCTCGACTACCTCGCGCCGGAGCAGGCCGAGGACTGCTCGGCGGTGGACGCGCGGGCGGACATCTACGCGCTCGGCGCGACGCTGTACTTCCTCCTGGCCGGGCACCCGCCGTACCCGGTGGCGGACGTGCGGCGGAAGCTGGCCGCCAAACTGGGCGAGGACCCGCCCCCGCTGCACCGCCTGCGGCCGGACGTGCCGCCGGAGTTCGCCGCCGTCGTCGCGCGCCTGATGGCCCGCGACCCGGCCGCGCGGTACCAGGCGCCGGCCGCGGTCGTCGCCGCCCTGCACCCGTGGGCGGTGCCCGGCCCCGAGTTCCCGGCCCGCCTGTTCCGGCCGTCGTCGCACAGCACCGCGCACGACCGCCGGGCGACCGACCACGAGCCGGCGCACGACCCGCTGCCGGACACGCTCTGCATCATCAAGCCGCACCGGACCGTCGAGTCGTCCGGCCTCGCGCCGGGAGGTGCGGCCGGGCCGGCCCGACCCGGTGACGACGGGGCGAACGCCCCCCCGCTCTCACCGACGGACGCGTTCTTCGCGGAACTGGCCTCCGACACGCAGGGCGGGGGCGGCGGCGCGGCGCCGACGGACGAGGTCCTCGCCCTCCCGCGGGCGGCGGGACTCTGGGGCGCGCCGGAGCCGGCACCCGCGTGTGAACCGGTCCGTGCGCGGATCGTTCCCCCGGCGCGTCCCGCGCGGGCCAGCGTGTCCCTGCGCGCCGTCGTCGGACTGATCCTGGCCGCGCTCGCGGTGGCCGCCGGTGTGGCGGCGCTGGTACTCCTGACTTCCCGGTGAATCGCCCGTTCGACGGTCGTCGGTCGCCCGCCGTGTGGTATGCTGATTTCATCCCACGCGCACGCCCTATTTCTCTCTTCGGGTTCGTATGCCCGCGCCCACCAGCGTCCCCGAATTGATCGACCGGCTGCGCAAGAGCAAGCTGGTGCCGGTCGATCGCCTGGAGGGGTTCCTCGCCGCGCTCCAAACGGCCGGCGGCGTTTCCACCCCGGAGGCGCTGCTCGGCCGTCTGGTGGTCGCCGGCATGATTACCCGGTTCCACGCGGACAAGCTGGCCGCCGGGAAGTACAAGGGGTTCCAGCTCGGCGACGACCGCTACCTCATCCTCGACCAGCTCGGCCGGGGCGGCATGGGCCAGGTGTTCCTGGCGGAACACGCCCAGATGCGGCGCCTCGTGGCGCTCAAGGTGCTCTCGCCGCACGCGTTCGAGAACGACCCCGTCGCGCGCGAGCGGTTCTTCCGCGAGGCCCGCGCCGCCGGCACCCTGGACCACCCGAACATCGTCCGCGTGTTCGACCTGTGCCAGGACGGGAAGATCCTGTTCCTGGTGATGGAGTACGTCGAGGGGCTGAACCTCCAGGCGATGGTGACGCAGTTCGGGCCGCTGGACGTGTCCGCCGCGTGCCACTACGCCCGGCAGGTGGCGTTCGGCCTCCGGCACGCGCACGAGATGGGGTTCGTTCACCGCGACATCAAGCCGGCGAACCTGATCCTGGAGCGCACCGGGCTGGTGAAGATTTTGGACCTGGGGCTGGTGCGGTCGGAGGCGGACGCGGCCAGCGGGCTGACCAAGCAACTCGACAACCGGAGCATCCTGGGCACGGCCGACTACCTCGCGCCGGAGCAGGCGGTGGACAGTTCGATGGTGGACGCGCGGGCGGACATCTACTCGCTCGGCGCGACGCTGTACTTCCTCCTGGCCGGGCGCCCGCTGTTCCCGGAGGGGCGGACGGCGCAGAAACTGGTGTGGCAGCAGATCAAGGACCCGGTGCCGCTGAACCGGCTCCGCCCGGAGGTGCCGGCGGCGCTGGCGGGGGTAGTCCACCGCATGTTGGAGAAGCGGCCGGGCGACCGGTTCGCGACCGCGGCCGAGGTGTTCGAGGCGCTCGAGCCGTTCGACCGCGCGGACGTACTCCCTCCGGACCCGGCGTGGCTGCCGGAACCGCCGGCGCGGGTGGCGCTGGCCCGCGGCGCGGCCCCCGGCCCGGCGCGCAAGCCCGGTTCGACCTCGCATATCATCGCCGCCGCGATGCGCACCGGCACCGGCGGCTCGTCGGCGGCGATCCGCAAAGACCGTAGGGACTCGACCGACTCCGACTCGGCCAAGCTCGCGGTCGTGCCGGACGCCCCGCCGGGCCGCCGGTCGCCGCTGCCGCCGCCGACCGAGACCGCGTCCGCCGACGACACCCAGCGCACCTCCGACCGCGGTACGCGTGCGGTTCCGGTTCCGCCCTCGGCGCACCCGGCCGGCCCGACGGCGCTGCTCATCTCGCTCTCCGTCGCCCTCGTGCTGGCGCTGCTGGGGATCGTCATCTTATTGCTTCG
>JAYUBA010000421.1:0-6843 GCA_043741075.1 Frigoriglobus sp. | reverse complement strand
TAGCGTTCTTGTTGCCAGCCGTCGAGGTTCAGATACTGGCGGAAGTACCCTTCGCGGTACATCAGGCTGATGCCGGCGAGCGGGAGACCGAGGTCGCTGGCGCTCTTCAGGTGGTCGCCGGCCAGCACGCCCAGGCCGCCGGAGTACACCGGCACGCTCTCGTGGATGCCGAACTCCGCGGAGAAGTACGCGATCCGCGTCCCGGCTTCGGCCGCGTGCGTCTCCTGGAACCACGTGGGCGCTTTGAGGTAGTGGTCGAGCGCCGCCGCGACGCGGTCCATGTGGGCGAGGAAGCCGTCGTCCTGTTCGAGCTGCTCGTACCGCGACTGGTCGGTGGCACCGAGCAGCCGGATCGGACTGTGGTCGAGCGCCTCGAACAGGTCCGGGTTGACGCGGCGGAACAGCGCGACGGCGTCCGCGTTCCAGGACCACCACAGGTTGTACGCGAGCGTTTGGAGCGGACGGAGCCGGTCCGGCAGGCACGGCAGGACGGTGAACGGGCGAATGGAACGGCCAGCCATGCAGGCATCCTCTGCCATGAGTGCGTGTGGAGGGCGGCGAGAGAGGCAACAGCCGCCCGGAGGGAGGTAATCTAGGCAAACTGTGCGGGATTTCAATTCGTCGCCGGGTCCGGGCCGGGGTCGGAATCGCGCGGAACCGCGTCGCCGCCGCCCGGCGGACACCCGGCGTCGAGGGCATCCGGCCGGCCATGCACGCCTTCTCGGTTTGCAATCGTCTGCGACCCACTGGTAGACAAGGATCGACGGATAGATTGGCACCGCCACGCATCGGGCGACGTGATTTGCCGCATCAGTGCGTTCCAGATGCGCTCTCACCCGCGCCACCTCCTCGCCGTTGCCGTTTGGCGGAGCCGTCCCGGCCGAGAACCACCCGGCGCTCTTGTGGTGAACCGCGAGGACGGTCATACTTGAGCGAACATCACGGCTGCGTTTTCAGCTTCCCGGCGAACCGCTCACCCGGCACGCGGAACTTCACACCGGGAGAAGGGTTTCTATGGCTGTGGACCCCAGGTACTGCCCACGGTGCAAAACCCGCTTCGTTCCGGCGAAGGACGGTGCCGCGTGCCCATCTTGCGGAGGAGTCCCAGCGGGATGGTACTACGCCCGCGACGGCAGGCGAGCCGGCCCGATCACCGCGAATGAACTGAAGGAACGGGCCGTGAGCGGACAGCTCGCACCGACCGATCTGGTGCGCCGCATCGCGGATGACAAGTGGCGGGCGGCGAAGAAGGTTCGCGGGCTGTTCCCCGAACAGGAAACGCCCGCGCCGCTTCCTCCAACTCCGGCACCGGCACCACCGACCGCGTGCGCCGCCGGTGAGGGGCGGATCGACTCGCCGCACGCGGCGCGCGCGGAAGCCCAGGTGGTGCCGGACCCCGACCGCTGCGTGCAGTGCGGCATCTGCTCCTACAACTGCCCGATGGAGATCGACGTTCGCGCGCACGCCCACCGCGGGATCCCGATCCGCGACAGCCACTGCCTGACCTGTGGTGAGTGCGTCAAGCGGTGCCCGCGCGGCGTACTGAGCTTCGAGCGCATCCCCCTGTTCGCACTCTGAAGCCACCGATGGCCGCCCGTCACGTCATCGTCGGTTCGGGCATTGCCGGCCTCGCGGCGGCGGAGGCGATCCGCGCGCGCGACCCGCGCGCCCGCATCACGATGGTCAGCGCGGAGGCGCACGACTTCTACTCCCGCCCCGGCCTCGCGTGCCTGCTCCGCGGCGACCTCCCCGAGAAGCAACTCACGGTGCGCAACCGGGACGACGTACGGGCGCTCGCGCTCGACCGCGTCGCGGCAAATGTCGAACGCGTCCTCTGCCCGGAACACGAACTGCTCCTCGACGACGGCGAGCGCCTCGCCTACGACCGGCTTCTGCTCGCGACCGGTGCGGTCGCGGTGCCCGCGCCGTTCCCCGGCGGCGACCTGTACGGCGTGGTGAAACTCGACTCGCTGGACGACGCGCGGCACATCATCGGCCAGTCGGGGCGCGGCCGAACCGCGGTCGTGGTCGGCGGCGGCATCACCGCGCTGGAACTGGTCGAGGGGCTGCGCGCCCGCGGCATGACCGTGCACTACTTCCTGCGCGGCACCCGCTACATGGCGGACGTTCTCGACGAAACGGAGTCGGACATCGTCCTGCACCGCCTCCGCGAAGAGGGCGTCACCGTTCACCTGAACACACAGATCAAGCAGGCCGTCGCGCGGCGCAATCGCGTCGCCGGCGTCGAAACGCAGGCGGGAAAGACGATCGCGTGCGACGTGGTCGGGGTGGCGATCGGCGTCCGGCCGCGCGCGGACCTCGCCCGGCAAGCGGGGTTGAAGGTCGATCGCGGTGTGATCGTGAACGAGTACCTGCAGACGAGCGCGGCGGACGTGTTCGCGGCCGGCGATGTCGCGGAAGCCTTCGACCCGGCGAGCGGTAAGACGACACTCGACGTGCTGTGGCCGACCGCAGTGACACAGGGCCGGATCGCGGGGGCGAACATGACCGGCGCCGGCCTCGCGTACACCAAGGGCGTGCCGTTCAACGTCACGCAGATGACCGGACTGAAGGTCACGATCATCGGGGCCGTGGGCGGCGGGAAGAACGAAGACCTCGTCGCGATCACGCGGGGCGAGAGCGAGGCGTGGCGGGTGCCGCCGAAGTCGTGGGTTCTCAGCGAGCGGGACGACGTGAACCGCGTCCGGCTCCTGATCGGTGAGCGGACGATCGTGGGCGCGCTGGTGATGGGCGATCAGACGTGGTCGCGCCCGCTCCAGAAACTCGTCGTCGGCAAGGCGGACATCGCGCCGGTTCGCGACGCGCTGCGGGGCGAAAACGCGATGGCCCACCTCGCGGGCTTCTACCGGCAGTGGGAACAGACCCGCGTACCGAGTTAGGCAATGGGCGGCGGCAAGCGCACCTGTCCGCGATGCAAGAACTCCTTCCTCCCGATGTCGGGCGGCGCGGAGTTGTGCCCGAATTGCGGAGCGGAGGTGGGCGCGGGCGCGGGAACGGCGCCGCCCGCGACTGCCGACGAGTGGTACTACACGACGGGCGGCGCGCAGGCCGGGCGGGCCTCGGCCGCCGAACTGAAGCGCATGGCCGCGACCGGGCAACTCGCACCGACGGATTTCGTGCGGAAAGGCAGATCGACCAAGTGGATCGAAGCGGGGAAGGTTCGCGGGCTGTTCCCCGAACCGTCAGCGCAGCCCGAACCGGAACAGCAGGTTCCGTTCGAGTTGCCCCCGCCGGAACCGCCCCCCGCGCCGCGGGTACCACGATCCCGTCCCCGCGCGCGGAGTTACGAACTGTTCATCGGTTTGGGTGCGGTCGCGCTCATCACCGGCGGTTACCTGCTCCTGAGTCGGCGCGGTGCGCCCGGCGCGAGCAGTACGATCGGATATTCGCTTGGAATTGCCGGTTTTTTGCTCATGCTGGCGACGGAGATGTTGTACACTCTCCGAAAGCGGGTGCGGAACTTCCACTACGGCCGAATGAGCACCTGGCTGAAGATCCACATTGTGACCGGGCTTGTCGGGCCGTGCCTCGTTCTGCTTCACTCCGGCGGCCAGTTTCACGGACTCGCGGGCGTTCTGGCGGCATTAACAGGTGTGATCGTCGCGAGCGGCTTCATCGGCCGCTACATCTACACCGCAGTGCCGCGAACGATCGACGGGGCCGAAGTCGCGGTGCGGGAACTGGAGGAGCAGATCGCGGAGGCCGACGGCGAGCTGCGAGCCGAGGGGATCGACCTCGCGGGCACGGAGGCGCTGGCGCTTGCAACGGAAGTTCCGCGCGGTTGGGCGCTCGTGTTGGGACGGGGCGTCCGGCGATGGCTCCACCGCCAACGGCTCCGGCAGGCACTCCAGAGACTGAAGCGAGCCGGGGTGCAAACCAAACGGCTCGAACGGCTGCTGATGCAGCGGTACGACGTGCAAGTGCAGATCGCGTCGCTCGCGCGCGCGCGGCGGCTCCTGGCGCTCTGGCACGTGTTGCACATTCCGCTCGGCGCGGCGGTGTTCGCGCTGGCGTTCGTCCACATTGCCGCGGCGCTGTACTACGCCGCGTTCGTGAGGTGAGAGGCGACCCATGCCGAAGGCTCTTCACCTGACCCCGGGGCGGATCGCCGTCGTGGTAACGGTGTGCGCCGTCGTTGCGGGCGTCGCGCTGACCGGGGGCGGGATGTTCAGCCCCGGCAAGCTCAACACGCAACCGCGGAGCAGCGCCGGACTCGGCGGGGTCCGGTCGCACGCCGAACTGGGCGGGAAGTGTTCCGCCTGCCACGCCCCGCCCTGGAGCGGGCCGACGATGGCCGACCGGTGCATGGCGTGCCACACCGACGTGCGCGGCCAGATCGACGCGCACCAAACGCTCCACGGCCGGCTCGCCAACAACACGCAGTGCCGCAACTGCCACACCGAACACAAGGGCGAACACGCGGCGCTCACCGACCTGGGCGCCTTCGACCACAACTGCGCCGCGTTCGCGCTCACCGGCAAGCACACGACGGTCGAGTGCAAATCCTGCCACACCTCCGGCACCTACAAGGGCACGCCCGCGAGTTGCGTCGGCTGCCACGCGGAACCGAAGGCTCACCTGGGGCAGTTCGGCACCGACTGCGCGAAGTGCCACGCGACCGCGACCTGGCGCACGGCTTCGTTCGCGGCGACCGCCGGAGTCGGCGGCAGCGCATTCGACCACAGCCGAACCGCGTTCCCACTCACCGGTCATCACACGTCAGTCGATTGCAAAAAGTGCCACGTAGACAACAGGTTCAAAGGCACTCCGACCTCGTGTGTATCGTGCCACGTTGAGCCGAAGGTTCACCTCGGCAAGTTCGGCACCGACTGCAAGAAGTGTCACGCAACAGAGACGTGGAAACTCGCGTCCCTTCCGACCGGCGGCCCGGGTGCCGCGTTCGACCACAGCCACACGGCCTTCCCGCTGACGGGCCATCATACGTCGGTCGATTGCAAGAAGTGTCACGTCGATAACAAGCTCAAGGGCACTCCGACAACCTGCGTGTCGTGCCATGCGGAACCGAAGGTTCACGCGGGCAGCAAGCTCGGAAACGATTGCAACAAGTGTCACACGACGACCGCTTGGACCGGCGCGACGCTGGGCGACTTCAAGCACACGTTCCCAATCCACCACGGGCGGAAGAATCGCGGGAACAGTTTGTGTACCACCTGCCACGCCGCTGCGGACGCCTACAAGACGCACACCTGCTACGGGTGCCACGAACACAACCCGGCGAAGGTCGCGCGACAGCACAAGAACGTCGCGAACATCGATAACTGTGTGACGTGCCACCGCGGCGGTCGCAAGAAGGGCGTCGCCGCCGCGGAACTTCCTGGTGATGAACTCTCCGCGAGTTGCCCGGCGGGCGGGTCCGTCTCAGACGATGCCGGTGTGCGATGCCCGCACGACGCGAGCCTTCTCCTCACCTTTCACGCGAACACCGGCTCGGACGACCGGCTCGACGAATTGTTGGGCCGGTTGGCTCGCACCGTCGGACGCCAACCTGTCGGTAGGCCGACGTTCGGTGGGGGAGCGCATCCGGTTTTCGCATCGCGGCCGAAGTTCGATCACGCGACGATTGCGACGCGATCGACCGACAGGCCACAGGAGCAACCCCTCGTGTCGAGTGCCGATACCGGTCGGTTCGATCGGCTCACCGATCCGTTCTCGAAGTTCCGCGAGTCGCGGTCGCGTCCGGGAGCGGCAGGTTTCCGTTTGAGTGGCAAGGAGCGTGCTCTCGCCATCGGGGGAGTTGCACCGGGACGTGAAGCCGGGCAACGTGATGCTCTGCCGCCGTGGCGGTCGGGCGGATGCGGCCAAACTCCTCGACTTCGGACTGGTAGCCGAGGCCGGACTGGCAGACGCCCGGTTGACCCGGACGACGCGGAGTTGCAATTCGTCGAAGCACTCTGCCACCGGGACGCCGGCTCGACCGGTCGGGCGGCGGAGTGCCTCCGGGGGCCGCTCGCGGGTGCCGACGGTCCGCACTTCGCGAGCGTGGAGGCGGGGCTACGGAAGTTCCTTCGTGCGAGCGGGACTGGCCGAGCGTGGGTTGCGTTACGTCATCGACATCCGGGCCGACGGCTTGGTGTCTCCGAAGTGGCCGCGTCGGGTTCACCCGCCCCGCGCCGGCCGACGCGGCGCCGAGCCGTCGGTTTTTCGACCCGAATGCGCCACCGCCCGGGTCGGCGCACGCGGTGGCGAAGGGTCTGAAGCTGAGGCGGGTGTCGTGGCGAGCGGGGACGAAGGGACATCTGTCGGCGCGGTTCGCTTGGGCGCGGGTGTGGCCGGGTCACGAGTGGAAGCAGGGGTCGTGCGCGCACGCCGATCCGTTGTGGCTACTGGTCGAGGCGCGGGACGATGGCCAGGTGCAGTACGCGCTGTCGAACCTGCCGCCGAAGATGTCGCTGTTGAGGGCGGTGCGCCTGTGGAAGCAAAGGTGGCGTGTGGAACAGGGCCACCACCAGATGAAGGAGGAACGGGGCTTGGATCACTTCGAGGGGCGGAGCTGGCGCGGGTTCCATCACCACGCGGCGATGGTACTGTTGGCCTACGGCTTTTTGCTGCTGGAACACAAGCGCCCCGACCCGTGAGAATTATGCTGCGTCGGCTCACCAAGCCACCAACTCCCGACGATTCATGCCCCGCATCAAACGCTGCAATTCCGGCAATCGCAGCGCGATTTATTCCCGTACAGCCTCTATCAGTCACCTCACTTCTCCACCCAGGGCGGGCGCACTATGAAAACGTCTAGAAAACAAGGATTTCCGAAGTTCGAGCCTCGTGAAAATGACCGTTTTTCAGCCCTCGAACTTCGTA
>JAYUBA010000420.1:0-6850 GCA_043741075.1 Frigoriglobus sp. | reverse complement strand
GTGACGAGGCCGCTCGAAGGCAAAAGCCACGACGCGAAGTGTCTGGCGGTGGCCGTCGAGAGACACCCGTCCTCCGCCAAGCTCCAAGAAGAGGTCTGGCGGGGGATGACGGGGAAGAGTCGAGCCTCCTTCTTCCGCTGCAAGCGGGAGAGCGAGGCGCGACCCGACGAGACGTGAACCGGCTGCCGTGCGGCTACCGCGTGGCGGAAAACTTCGGCGGAACCCCGAGCCAAGTAGGAGCATGATAGTGGCCCACAAATTGATGCTGAGGTACACAGGACCCGCCTGCGCGAGGCGGTTCTTGATCGAGCGGGCCGACCACCTGTTCTGGGGCGACTCGGGGTGGGTCAAGCACTCCAGCAAGGCCGTCCTCTACCGCTCGATGCGGGACGCCCACGCCGGGTGCGCCGCCCTCCAGAGAGCGGAAATCGAGGGCGTCCCGCGTCGGGAGTTCAGATGCACTTTCACGGTCAGCCTCATCGGCGAGGACGCGGCGGGGGTCAGGCCCCGCGACCTCGTCGAGTACCTGACGGGGGCCGTGCTGGTGAGCCTCGACTACGAGGCGGCGGACGACGGGCTGGTGGCCGGCTCGCACGTCGAGTGCGGCGTCAAGGTGGCCGGGTTGAAGGAGGTCGCGGGCCGGAAGCGGAAGCGGCAAGACAGCCGGGTCACCGGCCTTTCGCGGCGGACTCGGCCATCATCGCCAGGAACTGGTTGAGCAGGGCGAGGGCGTCCTCGGTGGCCGAGCCGGTCACCGAGTCGAACAGCCCCCTCGCCTGCTCCAGGAGGACCGCCCGAACGTCCGGGGGCGCGGCGTCGGGCAGCAGGTCGCGGGTGCTGACGCCGAGGGCGTCGGCCAGCCGACCGACGAGGTCGATGCCCGGCGCGGCCCCGGCGCTCTCCAGCCGCGAGATGTACGTCTCGGTCAGTTCGGCCCGCTCGGCGAGTCCCCGCTGGGTCATGCCGCGCGTCCGCCGAGTCGTCCGCAGGGTCGCCGCGAACCGCTGCACGATGTCGGCGTGCTGAATCGAGGTGGACTTCCGTTTCGCCATAGTCTGCCCTTGTAGTTGAAGGCAGAGCAGGACAGCCATAGTCCGATGTGATAAGTTGACTTATCTCTCTGTGCGTCTTCCCCCCTGGCACTGCGGACTGCCGGCGGTCCCTGCCGGGCCGAGTCACGGGTCGCGGGTAAGGTGGCTACCATTCGGCCCGAACGTCAAACGCGAGGTGAACCGTGTCCGAGCAGCAGTGGTATTACAGCGAGGCCGGCGAACAGGCCGGGCCGGTGACTTGGGACGAGTTGAAGCGGCTGGCCGAGGAAACGACAGTGGCCTCGACCGACATGGTGTGGAACGAGTCGATGAGCGAGTGGACCGAGGCCGGGAAGGTCGAGGGGCTGGTCCCGCAGACGCCCGCCGCCCGCAAGCCGCCGCCGCTGCCCAAGAAGGCCGCCCCGCCGGCCCTACCCGACCCCGCCCAGGCCACCAAGGTGACCGGCGAACTGCGGATCGCCGGGGCCGGCGGGAAGACGGTGCTGGGGATCGAGTTCAAGGTCGAGGTGCTGCTCGACGGCCAGAAGATCGGCGAGGGCAACCTCACCAACGGGCTGCACCTGCGGTTCGAGACGACCGTCGGTAGCCGCACCTTCACCGTGACCGACAAGCGGATCGACTCGATAGCCGAGCAGGGCGGGTTCGGGGCGTTACTGGCTGGGGCCGCCCGCCTGGGCGGGGGCCGGAAGGCACTCCAACGCTCGGAGTCGTTCCCGGTCGGGTTCACGGCCCCCGGCCACTACGAGGTCGTCCTCAAGGCCCGCAGGATGCTCGGCTCGCCCGACCTCCCGAAAGAGATCGAAGTCACCAAGAAGTGAGGCCGACCGCATGTCCGTCTTGTGGAGCTTGTTGACGGTGACGGTCGGCCCGGCGGTCCTCGCCTTGCTCGTCACCACCGTGGCCCCGAAAGTCGCCGAGAAGGTCGCCGACAGGGTGATCGGGTCGATCTCCGACCGGCTCATCGACTGGTTTTGCGGGCGGCTCCCCAAACTCGGCGAGTTGCTGTTCCGCAGAGTCCCGCCGACCCCGGTGACCGAGCCAGTGCCGCCCGGCCCACAGGAGCCGGTCTGGTTCTACTCGGCGGACGGCCAGCGGCATGGGCCGATGACGCCCGCCGAACTCCGCCGGCTGTACTCGACGGGCAAGCTGACTTCCAGGAGCATGGTGTGGCGGGAAGGCATGCCGACCTGGGCCACCCTAGCGTCCGTCGAGTACGAATTGCCGGCCCCGCCGGGTGTGCGCATCGACCTCCCGCCGAAGCGGTTCACGGTCGGCCCTGGCGGTGTGTTCGGCGGGCTGTTCGCGCTGTTCTTCCTCCTATTCGCGCTCGCGGCGGTGGGGGCATACTTGACGGCCTCCCGTGCCGGGTGAGGGGACCGATGGCTCGCGAAGACGATAACTTCGACCGCTGGCGTCGTTCCGACGATGCCCGCCGGTGGGTTGCGGCACGGGGCGGTCGGTGGAGCCATGACGACTGGCTCGGGCTGCTCGACGCCCTGTCGCGGTCGAGTTCGTGGCCCATGCGAGAGGCGGACATCGGCGGGGCCTTGGAGGCGGCCCGCGCCGGCCTGAGCCGAACGCCCGACGCGGACCCCGACAGGCCGATCTCGGCAGTCGGCTCGGCGGTCCTGCACCTTGCGGCTAACGACGATGCGTTTGCGGAGGGCGTGCTGCGGCGGTTCGTCCTCGACCCCGACGACGGCTTAGCCGAGCGGTGGCAGCTATTGCAAACCGCTGAGCGAGACGCTTGGAAGGCGGTCGAGCTACTGCTCTTCAAAAAAGGCGTCGAGCGTCGGTTCCGAGGGGGCGAACTCGATGCCTGGAAGAAGCAGACGCCATACGGCGGGGACATCCGCAGAAGCATTGAAGACTTCTACGAGCATTACGGACGGTTGGAGTTGCCGAATGAGCCGAGGTCGTTCACGATGTTGGCGTTCCTAGAACTGCGGTCGGCTCGCTTGTGTGGCCTGGTCCACGCCGAGTGTAACATGCCCGGCATGGCGATGGCGAACCTGTCGCGCGAGGTCGGGGGACAGTACCCCAACCTCGCGCGGCTCGTCCGCCACCCCGGTCTAGACATCGCCGGCATGGCGGTAGAGTTCCTCGGCCACCGGCTGAACGTCAACGACGAGATGCGGCGGCAGTTCGCGGGGGTCAGGTTCGGCGACATGGCCCAGCCTAGAACCGGCGTGATCCACCTCGCCACGGCGTTCGTGAAAGCCGCGGAGGTGGTCGAGGAGTTCATCGGCGACCTTCTTGCCGAGGTCACGTTCAAGGACCGGACGCGGCGGCAAGAAACCCTGGAGAAGGTCAGGCTGCCGTTGACCCTGCAAGAGGATGCCGAAACGGAGCGCGAGGCCAGGGCGGAACTCAAGAAGACGCTCGGACAGCGGCGACCTTAGCGGACGCCTCCGCCCAGGCTAGGCGGCAATGAGAAGCACGACGTGATGATAGCGGTATCAACACTAGCGATTTCGCGATCATGCCGCCCGCCTGCACAGCGATGGGGAGGACCATATGCCCCCTCCCGCATCAACACTAGCAGCTTCGGGGTCATGCCGCCCGCTGCCGAAGCCGTAGCCCACTCTTGTGCGGGCGTCGAGCGACTAGGCCCCAACGATGCCCCCAGCAAGAAGGTGCGACGGAGTCAGTCAGCCGCAAAGGGCTGGGACGACGGGACCGTGCGGCGGCGAAGTGTGAGGGTGACGATCTTGTGTCCGGGCCGCGTGGCATAATAATGCGGGGGCGTAGCTAAAAATAGTGTGCCACAAGATCATACATCACAAGCATTTGCATTAAGCGACACGTTCACCAACGGTGTCCGATCAGGGCTGAGAAATCACGCCTTCTAGGAGGGAACAGCCACATTGATAAGGGTGCTGGGCAGGCCGTCACTTGACAGCTCGCCAGAGAACAGTTTGGGCGCAAAGAATACGATAATTATGTCGCAAAAAGTCGTGACGATAGCCGTGTTAGACTCCTCCAGCCCCACGTTATCGGTGTCTTTTTTCGAGGCCAACCCAGTTTTTAGTTTATCAAAGTGTCACGGCCAAAAAAATCGCCGGACCTTGCGTCAGGCGCTATTAGGGGGTCGGCCTATTACTTGGCCCGCCTGCATTCAGTCGAGTGCCTCGTCGTCTCCCGCCTGCGTGTCATGAATGTTGGCGGCAGAGGCCGCGTCGAAGCCAAATTTACGCCGCACGCAACCCCGCCCTATACTGCAAATGAGCCACCAGCTTGCCCCGAATACAGGGCGAACTCCCCGCCCAACTTTTGCCGCAGCAAGCCCCCAAACTCACCCGAGTCGCATGGACCTCCATGTGCGGGTGTGTTGCTGCGACGTTCGGGTCTGGACCGCTCCGTCGCCAGTTACTTCGCGTAACTCGCCGAGTCTGGCCCGCACCTCGACGGGGGACGGGAAGTCAAAAAGACGGGCAAGCTCGTCGTCAGTCACGACGGCGACCCGACGACCGCCTCCCGCAGCCGCAGGCGGGCCACCCGCACGGCGGCCTCGTCGGAATCGATCCCGAGCCACCGCCTGCCGGCGATTTTTGCGGCGACGAGCGCACTGCCGCTCCCGCACGTCGGGTCCACGACGAGTTCGCCGGCGTCGGTCAGCCGCTCGATGACGTACCTGGCCTCGCCGACGGGCTGCTCCCAGTGGTGGTGGTCTTTGCCATTGCCGCCACCGATGTGGCAGTCGCTCAGCCAGTCCGACGGCAGCGTTCTGGGTGGCCGCTGGTAGAGTAGCATCGGCTTCCACCCTGACCGGACCCGGAAGCCGTTGAGTTGCTTGTTCACGCCGGTACACCGGATGGAGATCAGCCAGTAGAATCGCAGGCTCTCCCCCAGGCCCTCCATGACCTCGTCGAGGGTGTGCGTCGAGCAGTACGTCGCCAGCCAGCCACCGGGCTTCAACTTGCTCGCCGCGAGTCGCCCAAGGTCGGCGTACATGCCGGTGTCCGCGTAGGGCGGGTCGCACACGAACAGGGCCACCCCGCCGTCGGGGATCAGGTGGCCGAGCCGCTCGAACTCCCCGACGTGAACGCCCTCGCCGTCAAGTTGAAGGGTGCTCTGACGGGCCGCGTCCTCCCCGCGTCGCCCCCGCTTGACGGCCAGGTAGTGGTCGTTGACGGCCCCGCGCTCGCCGGCGACGACCCGGTCCGCGACGGCCTCCTGGTCGGCGACGGCCAGCCGGGACAGCCTCAGCAGTTCGGTGGTCGAGTCGGCCAGCGGCGTGGCCCTGAGCCTCTCACGCACGCCCTCGGGGATGGCGGCCACGATCCTCGCCGCCCGTTGCAGCGTCCGCCCGCTCAGTCCCGACGCGGCGGCGAGGTCGTCGGTCGAGTTCACAAACCCCGACACGGTGTCGGTGTTTCTCGGTCGCCCGACCCGCTTCCGCTGGCCCAGTGCCGCAACCAGTTCGGCCCGCCGCACCACATGCTCGAACCGCTCCAACCTGTTCAGGTCGTTCCTGACGAGGTTCTCGTCCAGAGCGGCCAATTTTGCTTCGAGGTCGGACAACTGCACCACGACGACCGGAACCGAAGCCCAGCCGAGCCGCCTGACGGCTTCTAGGCGATGCCGCCCCGCAACGAGCCTGTCGCCCGTGGTCACGACCAGCGGCTGGAGCAGACCGAGCCGGCTAATACTGTCTACGAGGTCATTGACTTGGGCCTCGGAGGTGGGTCGGCGGAGGTGGCCGATTTCGATCCGGCTGACAGGTAGTTCGGCGAAGGTGTTCATCCCGACCATCGTAGGTCGAGTCCGCGAACGCGCCAGTTTTGGGCTGTGAAGATTCGGCCCGAAGAGTCAGCAGCAGGTAAGCTCAATGCGTTGGGAAGAGGGGCAGGTCCACCGACTCCACGTTCACCCTACTAGGACGAGTTAGGGCTTGACAGCACATTTTGGCTTACCCCTTATAGCAAGCCGATAGGAGCGGTTGCACTTCAGCCAGCGGTACAGCGAATCATTACATGATAACAATTGTTCCAGACATCCAGTATGCGTTTTTCTGTACTAAATTACAGTTATCTTACGCCAAAACTAATTACCATGAAACATTTCTTTGCGAGGTGTTGTAGAGTAGCAAAGTCCGTAAACTAGTTCGCTCGTTGAGAAGGTTTTGGGCGTAAAGTAGGAGCATTTTTATTACTCGGCTTGCCCGGTCCCTATGACAGGCAGCCATGCAGTCTAACTGCCCAAAACTTGAAACATAGTCAATAACCGGAAAATAACTCTGCGAACGCCTAGGCTATCAAGGGGCCATGCCAGGTTTGCCCCTACTCCTTGACTGTTTCATTATTAACTACTCCCAAAAGAAGATTATTAAAGATGAGGGCGGAAAGCCGCAGAAAGTCGCCGCCCGAAAAAATCCCGCCCGACCCTTTGGGGCCACCACCTAGGGTGGCATTATTATTTTCTCGCCGCCGGTCCCAAGCCTCACCCCGCCTCGGGGGGGGGCCGCCTAGTGCCTGTTGCATCGCCTCGGCGAGCAAAAGGCGGGCCGTGCGGAGGCCGAGTGGGGCGTCGTCGGACCCAACCTCCAGACAGTACGTCAGGACGTAAACGTCGATCTTGTACACCGCCCTGAAGCGAGCGACCAGGGAGGACGACGGGGCGGTCCTGCCCCTCTCCACGTTCGAGAGGTGGACCGCACTCACGCCCAGTAAATCGGCGGCAGCCCGCTGCGTCAGACCCAGGCGTTCGCGGACACGCCGGGCTGTAATGCCGATCTGGATCATGGGCAGTCCGATCCGCGGGCGAAAATCATTGTACTCTCAGTTTAAACCTGTAGT
>JAYUBA010000419.1:0-2038 GCA_043741075.1 Frigoriglobus sp. | reverse complement strand
CCCTTCCCTTTGTCCAGCGTGACGGCCCGATCGCTCCGCCCGCCGGGGAACGACTCGCCGGTGCCGTCCGGCCAGACGACATCGATGCGATCGAAGCCTGTGGCCGGCCCCAACCCGAAGTGGGCCCGCACGTCGTTGCTGCACAGGTAGCTCGAGGCGGGGTCGATGAGCCGTACCAGGGTCTTCGGCCCCACCGCGACGCGGACCTCGGCACCGATCGCGTCTCGCCTCGAGGCGGGGTCGATGGCGCGGGCGGTCAGCCAGTGGCCCCGGTTCGGGACCGCGTTGCGGTAGAGCCGGGCGCGCCCGGCGACGGTCGTCACGAGGAGGTCGATCGCCCCCACCCCGAAGACATCGCCCCAAGCCAGCCCGCGCGCCACGTTGGCCGTCCCGCAGAAGGGCGTGTTGGCCGCGGAGATGTCGCGAAACCGACCAGTGCCGTCGTTGGCGAAGAGCTGGTTGCGTTCCGCGTACCTCTTCCAGTACGGACCGAGCGCCGGGTTCGCCGGCGCGGCCCGGCCGACCCCGCCGTTGACGACGGCCACGTCGAGGGCACCGTCGCAGTCGAAGTCGGCGAACGCCGTCCCGAAGCCGGTGCCGCGCCAGAGGGATTTCGTCAGCCCGGAGCCGGCGGTGCGGTCCTCGAAGGCCCCGCGCGAACCCTGCCTCCATAGGGTATGGCTCTCCTCGGCCATGTGGGTGACGAACAGGTCGAAGAGGCCATCCCCGTCGATGTCGCCGAGGGCGACGCCCATGCCCGCCTCGGACTGACCGAGCGCGTTGACCGCCAGGCCGCGGACGGCCGCCTCCTCCTTGAACGTCCCGTCTTGCTGATTGATCCAGAGGTGATTCGGCTTGCCGTCGTTGGCGACGAAGATGTCGGGCCAGCCGTCCCCGTCGAAGTCGGCGCACACGACCCCCATCCCCGGACCGGGCAGCCGACCCAGGCCGGACGAGTCCGTCACGTCCCGGAACCGGGCCGGAGGCACGGGCAGCGCAGTCCGGGATACGGCGCCTGCGGGACGGCCGAGGTTGCGGAACAGTCGCGTGGCCTGGCCCTCGAACGGCGCGGGCGGGCAGTAGTCGGGGCCGGAAGGAGCGTTACACGGCCCGCGCGAGTCGTAATCGACGTAATTGACGACGACGAGGTCCAGCCAGCCGTCCCGGTCGTAATCGACGAAGGCGGCCGACGTGGCCCAGCCGCCGTTCTCCAGCCCCGCCTCTTTGGTGACATCGATGAACTTGCCCCCGCCGGCGTTGAGGAACAGCCGGACGCCGCGGTACTCGGTCACCAGCACGTCGGGCAGGCCGTCGTTGTTGACATCCCCGATCGCAACGCCCATGCAGTGGCCGGCGAAGTCGAGTCCGGAGCCGGCGCTGGCGTCGCGGAATCGCCCGCCAGGCTCTTGCCGGTAGAGTCGATTCTTCTTCCCCGTCGGGCCGCCGTTTTGTAACAGGAGCATGTCGAGCAGGCCGTCCCCGTCGAAGTCGAAGAGTGCGGCACCGGAGCCCATGATCTGCGGCAGGGCGTATCCCCCCAGGGGGCCGACATCGTGGACGAAATCGAGGCCCGACTCCTCGGTCACGTCGATGAACCAGGGCGGCCCCGTCGGGCCACCCGCCGGAGGGCCGTCGAAGAGTCGCCAGCCCCCCCACGACAGGGTGCCGACGGCCAGCACGAAGGCGCCGCCCCAGCCGAACATGCGAATTCGCTTCATTGGCCCCCCCGGATCGAGTAATGGCCACCCCGGTCCGCTGTCACCCGGTCCATTCTATCAGCGTCGCGATTCCCCGCCCAGATCGGGCGGGCGGCTGCACGCCGGCCCCGCGCGTCCCTCCAGCGGGAAACGTGGAGCGACGCGGAGTCATTCGCGCCCCACGACGGGCTGCCCATCCGGCCCGTCGATCTGCACCCGCCGAGGGCCGGCGTCCGGCTGAGGTTCCGAGCATCAATATTTCGCCGACTCCGCGCCCTTCAACCCGACGCGGCGGATCACCTCGCCCGCCGCGTCCATCATCATGCGCAACTCGCTGTTGA
>JAYUBA010000418.1:0-2038 GCA_043741075.1 Frigoriglobus sp. | reverse complement strand
GAAACTGTGACGTCTCAGCCGAGCCGCCCCCCGAAAAACGATAGGAACTTTGCGTCGGGGGCCGCGGGCCGCGCAGTCCGTGTCCGTACCGGTAATTGATCTGATACCGGATAGCATTGAACCCTTATCGTTCCAGGCGGACCGCCCAATGGAACCCGATGGCCCCCAGAACCGTCGCTCGGTCCGCCGCCAGCCACCGGCACCGGCGGCTCCAGGGCCATCCCGCACTTCGGGCAGGTGCCGGGGCCGTCCCGCATGACCTCCGGGTGCATCGGGCACGTCCACTTCGTGCCCGTCGGCGGCTCAGGCGGAGATGGGCGAGATGTCTTCACCTCCTCGCGCGAGTGTTCCTCCAGTTTCGCGGCTGGCGCGGTCTTCGGGGGAAAAAGCGACCAACTCGTCGTGCAGTTCGGCGGCGTGATCACCGGCCCGTCGGGTGTACCGGGCGACGGTGTCCGGGTGGACGCGGGTGAGCCGAGCGGTCTTGCGGGTGCCGATCCCTTCGGCCACGTGAGCCAGAACCGCCGTCACCTTCTCCGCCGACAGCCGCGCGTCGAACAGGGGCGTCCCCTTGCGTTCGGAGAAGCGCGTCTTGCACGTTCGACAGCGGAGCATCCGGCGTGTCTTCCCCGGCCCGTACCGGGAGGTCACGGTCAGGTTCCCGTGCCCCCGCTTTCCGTGGTCCGGACAATCGAGGGTCAGACAGCAGAACGGTCCCAGGTCGTCCATGATCGCACCCGTGATCTCGACACAGAACCCGGATTAGCGGAAGTCGTTCTACGGCAACCTGCCTTGCTCGTGCAGCGCAAATAGGTCACCACCCAACTCAACACACACCTGAAATGCCGTACCGATGTGATCAGTGGGCCGGGACGTAGGCGAACCCGCGGGCCTGGAGGTTTACCACTGCGGTCACGGCGGACGCCGCGACCCGCATCTCGCCCCGCACGCGCTTCGGGTCGTAGCCCTTCCGCGCCAACGACTGCCCGCACACCAGGAACCTCACGCCCGCGCCCTTCAACTTCTTCATCAGGTCCGCGTGCGGGTGCGCCTGTCCGGTGAGTTCCTTGTACGCCGCGTCGTCCAGTGCCGCGCTCGTCGCGTCTCCATGTAGGACGGCGACGACCTCCAGATCCGACGGTTTGAGTCCGGCGGAACCGGCGAGGTTGAGCAGGGTCGCGGCGCGCGCCAACCCCGGCAGCGGTTGGGTGGCATCCTTCGCAACCGCGGTCACGTCGAAGACGACCTTGCTCCCCTTCGCGGGCGCTTCCGCGGCGTCCGGGAGCGGCACCACGGCCCCATACCCCGGCACCACTGGTGCCACCGGTTTCGGGCCGTTCGCCGGCAGCGGGTTCGCCTTCGCGGGCTTGGTGAAGATCACGAAGTAGTTGTCCTTGAACAGATCCTTCACCTCATCGACCTTCTTGAACCTGAATGAGGCGATTTCCTTCTCGACGACTTCTTGACCGGCGCGGACGTGGTTCAGCGCCCAGTCGGAACTCTTGCCCGGAATGCGGTGGAAGTCGATGACGACCACACGCCCGCCCGGCTTCAGCGCCCGGTGGAGCGAGAGCATCGTCTTCTCGGGAAACTCGAAGTGGTGGTACGTGTCGCAGATGAACGCGACATCGACAGAGTTCGCCGGTAGGTCCACCGAATCGGAGTTGCACAGGACGGGCGTGACGTTCTTCAGTCCGGCGTCGCGGCTCGTCTTCTGGACGTGCTCCAGGAACTTCGGCGCGATGTCCACCGCGAACACCTGACCCTCGGCCCTGACCTCCTTCGCGAACAGCCGAGTGTACAACCCGGTTCCTGCTCCGATGTCGGCGACGACCGTACCGGGTTTCAGTTCACACGCTTTGACTACCTTGTCCCTCTGGAGGAACACCTCGCGGCTCTCGCCCTCGAAGGTTTTCGCCAACTTCTCCACGTCCGGGTTCTTAGCAGTACAGCGCGGGTTCAGATGACGCATTTATGCCGCTGTTTCTTGTGGGACTTGGCGGCCTGAGTGTTGCGCCTCTGGTGGTACCGGAGCACG
>JAYUBA010000417.1:0-2040 GCA_043741075.1 Frigoriglobus sp. | reverse complement strand
GCTCCTCCTCCCCTCCCTTCAGGCAGGGGCCGGGGGTGGGTCATGGAGTACACATGAGCATCTTCCGGGTGAAGACGACCGAGGCCCGCGTCGGCGTGGTCGGCCTGTACAGCGCCGGCAAGACGGTGCTGCTCACGTCGCTCATCAACCACCTCCAGGACCACGACCCGGACCGCTTCCCGCTCGGCCAGCCGGGCACGCACCTGCGCCGGTTCACGGTGAAGGAGCCGGACCGCGGGTGGGCCGCGTTCAACTACTCCGGCCACCGCGACGCCCTGGTGAACTACGGCCGGTGGCCGTCGAAAACCACCGACCGCGCGCAGTTCGTGTGCCAGTTCGAGCGGTCGGATTGGCGGTTCAGCGACTGCCTGTTGAAGTTGTACGACCTGCCCGGCGAGCGCGTCGCCGACGCCGGGATGCTCGGCCGCGACTTCACCGGCTGGTCCGAGCGGATGCTCAACCTGTTCGTGAACGACACGACGTACCGCACGTGCTCCGCCCCGTTCCTCGACGCGATCAAGAAGCCGGGCGCGACCGAAACCGAGCTGCTGTCAACGTACCGGCTCGCGCTCGCGAACCTGATCCTGAATTTCAAGCCGCTCATCACGCCGTCCACGTTCCTGCTCGATCTGAAGGGCCAGCCGGCGCGGCCGATGGCACCGGACGACCTCGCCGCGGCCCGGCACTGCGGCATCGACGCCGACTCGCAGTTCTGCCCGCTGCCCGCCGACCTGCGGACGCACGGCACCGAGTTGTTCGACGCGTTCACGTCGCGCTACAACCTGTACGTCGAACAGGTCGTGGTGCCGACGGTCGCGGCGTTCCGCTCCTGTACGGCGCTCATCGTGCTGGTGGATGTGACGATGCTGCTGGCCGGCGGCGTGGGCATGTACGACGACAACCGGCAGATCGTGAAAGACCTCTTCGACGTGTTGGCCCCCGGCGAGAACAAGGTGTTCGGGCCGGTGGCGCGGGGCTTGAGCAAGGTGTTCCTGCCGCACCAGTGGCGGCCGGGGTGGATCACGCGGGTCGCGTTCTGCGCGCCGAAGATGGACCTCGTTCACCCGCACGACCGCGACCGGATGCAGCTCCTGATGCGGCGGATGGTGGAGCGGTTCGCGACCGACCGCGACGGCCTCCGGTACGAGTTCTTCAACGTGTCGTCGGTGGTCTCGACCAAGGCGTTGCCGTCGGACGCGGGCGGGCCGCGGGTGCTGGTGGGGACGCCGCTCCGCGGCGCCGACGGGCGCAAGGTGCCGCCGGGCGAGGAGCGGCGGTTCACCGCGTCGGAGTTGCCGGACGACTGGCCGCTGGAGTGGCCGTCGGGGCGTTACGCGTTCCCGGAGGTGTACCCGAAGATGCCGGCCCGAAAGGACTACCCGCCCGACCAGGTGAACTTGGACAAGTTGGCGACGTTCGTGATCGAGTGAGTACATGGCGAACGGCTCGACATCAGCCAACCGATAGACCACCCGCCCAAGAAAACCGGCCGACTGTCGAATACCGTAATGGGGCCGATTCCGCTTGCCCGTTTCGGAGGTAGCCCGTGTCCGACGAAACCCAACGGCAAGTCCTTCTCCTGAGCGGCACGGTTACCGCGACGCTGATCGGTGGCGGGATCGCGCTTCTCGTGAGCTTCCTGTCCGACCGCCGAAAGGTCCGGGGCGAGCGATTGAACGCTCTGCGTGCGGCGTACGCGCGGTGGATCACGACCCATCGCGTCATTAAGTATCAGATCGAATCGCTGGCCACTTCCCTCACAGAGCACCCCGAGACGAACGAAGCCCACAGGCTTCTCGTTCAACAGGGGAAAGAAGTTCTGGCCGGTCTCAAGGAAGAGTACCAAGCACTCAATGAGGTCAATCTGCTCGATTCGGATCCAAAACGACGGGAGATCGTCTCGCTCGCTACCAAACATGTGGACATCGTGTATGGCGGAATCCAGGGCGTGCGCACTATTTTCCCGCTTGGAAATCGCAGGTTTTGAGCGACCACTACCGCTGAAACCAGCTAATCGCTGGCCTCCGAATTCTGGAAATC
>JAYUBA010000416.1:0-2042 GCA_043741075.1 Frigoriglobus sp. | reverse complement strand
AAGACTCGCCGACCTCTCCCCCGCAAAGCCGGGGGCGAGGTGAAAGCCCCCGCGCGCCTCTGTCGCGACACGAGGTGGACAGCCTCGACACCTCGCCCCCATCTTATGGGGGAGAGGTCGCGGCGCTTCGCCGCGGGTGAGGGGGTGCGACGCAACTCGAACGACGAAGGAGATCGACCCAGCGGCATGCACCATCACAGCCGCGGCGCGGCGGGCTTGAACGGCTTCTCGAACGCGTTCGCCCCCTTCACCTTCACCTTGCGGCTGTACACCTTGTCCCCGCACGTCGCGTACACCACGTCCATGTCCGCACCGCCGAACGTCAGGTTCGACACCTTGCCGTTCGGCGTCGGGATGATGCAGTTCACCCGGCCGGCCTGGTCGCACACCTGAAGGCCGGCCTTCGTCGCGACCCACAGGCGGCCGTCGCGGTCGCACCGCAGGCCGTCCGCGCCGGTGTCGTCGTCCGTGTCGCGCATGTAGAGGTGGTAATACTTCTGCTTGTTCGCCAGCGTGCCGTCGGCCTGGATGGTGTAGCTGTACACCCAGTGCGTGCGGCTGTCCGCGACGTACAGAAGCGTCTGGTCCGGCGACACGGTGATGCCGTTCGCGAACTTCAGCCCGGTATCGACCACCTTCTTCTCGCCCTGCGACGAGATGAAGTAGACCTTGCTGTTGTTCGCCGTCTCGAACGGGTCGGTGGCGAAGACCCCGCCGCTGTGGAGCACCACCAGATCGTTCCCCTTGAAGCCCGCCGCGAACACGGTCGATTTGCCGTCCGCGTCCCACGCGAGCACCTTGCTCTCGCCCGACGCGTTGGCGTACAGCTTGCCGTCCGGGCCGAACCGCTGGCCGTCGCCGCGCTTGCTGTCCGCGAGCCACTCCACCGGCTTGCCGTCCACGATCTTGTAGGTTTTGCTCGCGCCCACGTCGTTAAAGAACACCTCGCCCTTCGCGTCCGTCGCCGGCCCTTCGGTGAACTTGTAGCCCGCGCCGACCAACTTCCAGCCCTCGCCCGGAATCAGAAGTTCCTGCATCTGCGATGAGCCTTTTCCGGCCTTCGGGGCTTCGGGCCAGTCCTTCCACAGCCACTTCGTCGCCTCGGGGAAGATCGGCCCCGCGAGACCGCCGTTGTGCCCGCCGTCGTTCCACTCGTGCTTCGTCTCGTACCCGGCGAACAGCAGCGCGCGGTCCATCGTCTGGTTCGCCATCCACCAGTCGCCGCCGTAGATGTTCAGGTCTTTGGTGCCGTCCTGGAGGTAGACGCGGAGCGGCTTCGGCTCGAACTTGCGGATCAGACCGGGGTACACGTCGCCGCCGCGGAGGCTCACGTAGGTGCCGATGGTGCTGAACACGCGGGTGAACGCGTCCGGGCGCTCCCACGCCACCGTGAACGCGGCGACGGCCCCGCTGCTCGCCCCGCCGATGCCGCGGTCCGCGCCCTTCTTCGAGAGCACGATGGCCTTGCCGTCCTTCGTCGTCTGCTTCTCCACCTCCGGCAGCAGTTCGTCGAGCAGGAAGCGGGCGTAGGCGTCGCCGAGGCCGTCGTACTCGTAGCTCCGGTTGAACCGCGGGAGTGCGTCCTTGTTCGCGGCCGGCACCACGCCGGGCGTGACGCCGATGGCGATGGTGACCGGCATCTCCTTCGCCGCGATGAGCTTGTCGAACGTCGCCGGGACGTAGCCCGGCAGGCCGTCCTGGTTCACGTACACGCACGCGGGCGTCGTGCCGTCGTACTGGGCCGGCACGTACACGGTGACGTTCCGCGACGTGCCCGGAAACACCTTGCTCTTGGCGAAGGAGAAGTTGAACGTGGTGCCCTTGGGCACGTCGGGCTGTTTCTCGTCGGCGGCTGTCGCCAATGCGAAGCAGGGGAGAGCGAACAACAGGGGGAGAAGGCGGCGCATGGGTGGGAGTCCTTACAAGAACCCCCCCCCAACCCCTCCCTGTAGGGAGGGGAGTAAGAGAACGCCCCCTCCCTACAGGGAGGGGGTTGGGGGTGGGTTTCTTCATCTTGCAGAAACCGCCGTCACTCGACTTCG
>JAYUBA010000415.1:0-2042 GCA_043741075.1 Frigoriglobus sp. | reverse complement strand
GGGGAGAGGTCGCGGCGCCTCGCCGCGGGTGAGGGGTCTTCGCTTCTGCCCCTCCGCCCCCTACATCCCCTCCGGCGGGAACATCGACCGCAGGAGCCGCGACGACAGGTCGAACTCCGGCGTGAACCCCAGTTCCACCGCCGCCACCGAACTCACGCGGATGTCCATCGACCGCACCGCGCCCGTCGAGCGCCCGTCCACGAACCCGCGGAGCGGGCGCTTCGGGTTCACCCCCGGCTCGCCCAGGTGGTTCAACCCGGTGAGCGTCACGCCCGCCGTTTCCGGCAGCGCGACCGGCCGCCAGAACCGCGGCAGGAACACGTTCGACCCGGCCATCGTGAGCACCGGCGCGGTCAGCGGCACCGGCGTCGCGCCCATCGCCCGCGCGTACGAACTGGCCCCGGCCGGGGTCGCCACCAACAGGCCGTCGCCGACCACCTTCGACACCTGCGTGCGCCCGTTCACGTCCACGCGGAGCCACGCGGCCTGCCCGCTCTCGCGCTCCACCCACGCGTCGCCGCACGCCAGCGCCCGCGACCACTTCCCGTCCGGTGCCTCGGTGTCCACGCGCAGCATCGGCATCCGGTACAGCACCAGTTCCGACCCGTCCAGTTCGGCCGGCAGCGACTCGTTCATCAGGAAGCCGAGCGTGCCCGCGTTCAGGCCGATGAACGGGAGCCGCAGCCGCCAGTGGTCGCGGATGGCCTGGAGCATGGTGCCGTCGCCGCCGAGCGCGAGGACGTGCGTCGGGTCGGTCGTCTCGTACCGGCGGAACTGTTCGGCGAACCCGCGGGCCTTCGCGTTCCGTTCGTCGAACACGATCTTCAGCCGCACGTCGGCCAGCCGGACGCGGGTCTCGCGCGGGCTGGGCGTGCCGGAGAACAGCCCGTACCGGCGGATGTACGCCTCCACCGCCGGGGGCACGTCCGGGTGCGCCGTGCCGCCCTGGAACACCCGCATGCGGATGTCCGCGGTGGGTACGTGGCCGACGGCCTCGACCAGCTTGCACGCCGGCGGCAGGTCGTGTACCTCCGGCGCGCACCCCTCCGGGTGCAGCACGACGAACCGGCCGGCGCGCCACGCGTCCGCGCCGCACTCCCACTTGGTCTGAATCCACGACCGGCCGTCGCGCCCGCCGGACACGAACTCGTCGGAGACGACGTGCCACACCTCGCCGCGGTCCGCGTGCAGGTCGTCGAACGCGACGTGCGGGGTGAACACGCCGTCGTCCAGGTCCGACAGATCGACCGACACGCCGGGCAGGTCGCGGAACGCGAGGTCGGCCATCACCGCGCGGTGGATGGGCGACGCGTGCTCCAACTCGGCGGTGTCGCCCTTGGGGCCGTTGGGGCGGACGAGGACCTCGTCGAACCCGCGCCCGCGGAGCAGCATGGCGACGCGGCGGTGGAACGTGGTGGGCGGGTCGAAGCTGCCGGTGAAGACGGCGACCTTCCGCCGCCGGACCGGTACCACCTGCTCGTGCGCGCGGGTCCGCCGCGCGACGCCCGACATGATCGCGGCGGCGGCGTCGAGGGCGAGGAACGTGAGCAGCGCGCCGACGCCTTCGGACGCGGCCCCGCCCGCCCGGTCCACCTCCCGGAAGGGCAGCGGGGGGAAGAACTCGGTGCCCTTCTCCCCCGTATCCGAAGTGGCGGTCGCGCGGGCGCGGACGGCCCGCGCCGCGGTCCCCGAATACAGCCGCTCCGCGACGCCGACGGCGACCTCGGCGAACGCGCCGCACGCCAGCAGCGTCAGTTCCAACTCGGCGGCTTTGGCGAAGAAGCCGGCCGCGGCGGCGAGGTCGGCACCGCCGACGGCCGCGAGCGCGGGCACCGGGTCGGCGGCCGGGTCGAGCCTCTCGCGGAGCAGTTCGCCGACGCGCCGGGCCGCGTCCTCGCTGCCGGCGCCGAGCGCGTCCGCGGCGACGACCTTGATCCCGTCCTTCGCGGCCCGCTCGGCCTCGTTCTGCCCGACGACGAACGCGGCGCGGAACTCGTCGGCGGTGAGCGCCGCCCCCGGCACGAGTTCGCACACCCCCGCCC
>JAYUBA010000414.1:0-6888 GCA_043741075.1 Frigoriglobus sp. | reverse complement strand
CGGGGTGTCGGAAAACGAGATACCGGGATCGGCGGCGAGAGTGACATGCTGTCGCCGGGGAGTGGGACTCCGTTTGCTCAGCGCACCAACGACCACTTCTTCTGAAGTAGAGCGATCAACCCCTTGTTTTTCAGGTGGTCCCGCGCCTGGCGAACGGTCTGCTTCCACTTCATACCGTAACTCTCGCCGTCAATCACGCGATTGATGGTATTGTCGCAGAGATCGGAGTGAAGTCGCTGCACTTCATTGTGGATCTCCGACGGCGTCATCGGGCCGTTGCGTAGCAGGAGCAGGATCGTTTCGGAGACGATGGCGTGGAACGTGCGACCCGTGACGCGAAGAGTGCGGAGTGTGGCCTTCACCTCGTCGACTCGTTTGTCGAATGCCTCCTTCAAGCTCTTTCGGGCAGACGCTTCGGCCGCACGCGACTGCTGTTGCAAGTCGGCTGCGGCTTCTGAAATGGCTCGCAGATCATCAGCAGACACTTCGGCACCTAACTCGGCCAGATGCGTGACGTGACTGCGCACTTGAGCGACGACGGCCGAATCGAGAATCCGAATCCCCAATTCGTGATTGCGAGATAAGCCGCTGTCGGTCATGTTCCCGGATGTGACCAAAGCTTCGGCCTCATCCCGAACGTAGACCTTCGCGTGGAGGCGCGGTAGATATCGGACAAAAACGCTCGGCAGCGACTCCACGACCGTGAGGAGGGCCGCCGCGTCGGTCGCCCCGCTGAGTAAATTGTCCGTCGAGAGGTCGGTGAGCAGATGAACTGTGGGCGGACTTCCCGACCGCGTGAGGCAGCGAACCATCCGGTCGCACGGACCGCGACCGATGTACGGCGAGCAGATCACAACGGACGATCGGGAGGCCCGCAACAAGGCTTCAAATTGGTTCGCCCACGGCGATGGCACCATCTCGACCATACGGGCGACTCATACTGGACGTGCGGCCGTTGTGTGGCGCTCTTCACAGGCTTTCGTTCCAGCACTGTAACCGGGGAAGCAGATGACAAGCAAGAACCGGCCTGAGCCAACAACCGGAAATGCGGAAAGTGTCTTCCGCAATTTCGAGCGGATGATTCAAAGCATTCGAGCGCATGAGGCGGCCTTACCCCTGTCGGCGGAGTGTGTAATCGGATTGGTCGAAAACCTGTTCCGCTGCCCCGGTGCCGCGCCGCTCCGACACCTCGCGGTGGTCGCGCTCCTTCAGGTCATCGCGCGGCGTTCCACGCGGCCGGGACGGTGCCGGGCAAACGTCGGGGCGGAAAGATCGGAAGTGAATCAGGTGGAGTGTAGCGACCCCGACAGGGGCACCACGCTTTACCATCACATGCCAACTGTGGTTACGCGAGTGGCCATCGACGAAGTGCTTGATTCCTTGGCGAATGAGACCGACAAACCGGCACACGTCTTCTTCGTAACGACCGACCCCATCGACCTGACGGTGCGCGAGTACGCGGCCGGGGTGTATCAGCGGACCGGCGGCATCGAGTTCGCCATCCTCGACTGCCTCGGCTTCGTGCGGCATTTCCTCCACCTGTTCCACCGGCACCGCGCGGCCTTCCTCGACGCGTACCAGGGGCTCGTCCTGGGCGAATCCGATAGCGCCGTCAGCTTCGCCCTCAAGCAAGCCTTCCTCGCGCTCCGGCAGGCCGCGACACAGCAGCCGGAACCCGACGCCTGACCCACCCCGCCGCCCTACGGGTGCTCCCACACCAGCGTGACCCGCGGCACCGGGCCGGGCGTCCGCAGCCGGATGTGGTCGATCGGGTCGCGGATCGGCGGGTCGGACTGCGTTTCCAACTTCACATAGCTGGGGAACACGCGCAGCCCCTCGAACGCGTGCAGGCTCAAGACGATCACCCCGTCCGCGTTCGGCCGCACGTCGGTCAGCACGATCCGCTTCGCGTCCGCCGATTCCCACACCGCGCTCCCGCTCAGCACGAACGACCGCGGCCGGTCGAGGGCGAAGATCGCCACCGGGTGCCCGCCCTCGGCGAGTTGTGCCACCGCCTTCGCGGCCGGGTACCGCGACCACCGCTCCGCCGTGCGCCCGCCGCGACACACCACCCAGCCCACGTTGTACCACCGGCAGTACGCGGTCAGTTCCGCGTCGGTCCACTCCGCCAGCGGCCGGCCGTTCAACTGCTGGTTGCCCAGCGCGCAGTAGCCGTGGTCGATCTCCGTATCCACGTCCAACCCGCCCAGGTACATGCGGTTCGTGTACACCGGCAGGAGCGCCGACCAGTTCCCGCCCGGCCGCGGTTCGGCGTCGTCCCACAGGATGCGGGCGTCGGTCGCGGTGTGCTGTTCGATCGCGGCGAGCAACTGCTTCTGCTCCGGGGTGAAGCCGATCACGAGCGGCTCGGTGTGAACGCCCAGCCCGCGCGCGAGCGGCGCGCCCGGCCCGTCGGCCCAGCCGACGAGCAGCAGCCCGACCGCCGCGACGACGGCCCCGGCGCCCGCGAGGCGCACGCGGCGGAGCAACTCCCACGCGCCGAACGCCGCCGCCGGCACCAGGAACGCGACCGCCAGCGGGGCGACGCGATCGGGCACGTCGGTCGGCACGCGGGGCCACGCCGCCGCGAGCCGGGCCAGCGCCACGGCCACCGCCACGGCCACCACCGACAGCCCGGCCGCCGCGCGGTGGTGCGTCAGCCACAGCAGCACCACCCCGACCACCGCGACCAGCGGGATCAGCGGCCCGCCGGGCAGCCCGGTGCAGAGGCCCGCGTAGTCGCCCGGTTCGCCCAGCACCGCGGCCCACTCCGGCAGCGGGATGTTGTCCCGCGCCGACGGCTGCCGCAGCCACCAGAACTTCCCCCAGTCCAGCACCCACCACGCGTTCGGCGCGACGCCCGCCGACGTGATGCCGGCCAGGCCGAGGTGCCAGCCCGGCCCGTGCCGCGGGGCGAACACCAGGTAGAACGCGAACACCACCGGAGCGAGGCCGAGCCACACCAGCGGGTGCGCGTACCACCCGACGGCCGCGAGCGTCGCCAGCACGAGCCACGACTCGACGCCCGGTTGCTTCGCGTACCGGCCGAGCCACGGCACGAACACGGCCGCCGCCAGCCCGGCCGCGAGCAGGTCCAGTTGCCCCTCTTCGAGCATGTGCCGCACCGCCGGCGACCAGCCGAGCAACACGCCGCAGCACCCGGCGAGCACGGCCGCGCCGGCGGGCAGCCCGGCCCCGCGCGCCGCCGCGCCGAACGCCACCGGTACGAGTAGGAGGAACGCGAACACGCCGAACTTGTACGCGGCCGGGCGGTACCCGCGCCCGCCGGCCAGCGCGAACAGTTCCGCCGGGCGGCTCCCGTCGTCGAACACCGGCGTCTTCGGGTACCCGGCCTGGAACGCCGGGTCGTAGCAGGTGGCGGTGCGCGACGCGCGGAACGACGCGGCGCCGAGCGTGCCGTGGTACAGGTGGAGCGGGTGCCGGCCGGACAGGATGGGGCGGTCGTCGGCGACCGCGGACCACTGCCGCGCCGGGCCGAACAGGGCCAGCGCCAGCCCGGCCTGCGCGACGACCACCACGGCCGCGACCACGAGCCACGCCGGCTGCTGGCGGAACCCGTCGGCGGGCGGTTCGGTCGGTGTTTGGGCCGTGGTCATGGTGCGCAACCTTACCCGCGTCCGCGGAAGCGGCAGAGGGTAACCCGAATGCCGCACACCGGGCAAGACGGGTTTCGGAGCGGAAGGGAAGTAGCATCAGTGCGGGCAACACCGATTCGGGATCATGCTGAATGCGAGCCGTTCAGGTGCTTTGGTTTTGACCTCCCCTCTATGAGGGGGAGGTCGGCGGCGCTTCGCCGCCGGGTGGGGGGTGAACGTCACCCCATCCGCGGAGCGACCCCCCACCCGGAACGCGAAGCGCGTTCCGACCTCCCCCTCAAGGGGGGAGGTCAATCCACACACACGGCTACTTTCTCGGCATCGGCCCGCGCCTATTTACACGCGCGGAGGAACGCGATCAGGTCCGCCAGTTCCTGCGGCGTGAGTTGCTGCTCCATGCCCGCGGGCATCAGCGACACGGTACTCGGCGAAATACTCTCCACGTCGGCGCGGGCGATCCGTTCCTCCTTGTCCGCCGCGACCACGACGATGATCTCGTCCGGCGCGTCCTTCTTCAGGATGCCGTTGAGCGTGCGATCGTCTTTCGTGACGACGCGATACGGTTCGTAACTGCGGACGAAACTCGCGCTGGGGAAGATGATGGATTCGAGCAGGTCGCGCTCGGTGCGGATGCCGCCGATGCGGGTGAGGTCCGGCCCCGCGGTGCCGCCGACGTACCCGACCTTGTGGCACGCGATGCACTGCGTCTTCGCGCTGTTGAACACGAGTTGCCCGCGGCGGATGTCGCCCGGCTTCATGTCGGTGAGCAGCTTTTCGAGTCGTGCCGTTTCGCCCTTGCGCGCCGCCGCGAGTTCGGCGTACAGCTTCTCGGCCTCGTCTTTCACGGCCTGCGGGTACTTGTCGAGAATCGGCTTCACGATCTCGGCGCGAACACCCGGCCGTACCGCGTCGTCGCGGAGCGCCGCGACCAGAGCCAGCCCGACCCTGTCGTCTTTTGATCGGTCGAACGCGCCGATGAGTTTCGGCAGTTCTAGCGGCGTAACGGTCTTGAGCGCCCCAGCGAGTTCGGTGAGTTGGTCCGCGGTGAGCTTCGAGCGGGCGAGCGCGTCCGCGGCGACCGCACGGGTGTTGCCCGGTTCGGTGTTCGCGATCAGCTTTCGTGCCAGCGCGAAGTCCGTCGGGGCGAGTTCCGGTGCGCCGGGCGCGGTCGCCAGCGCCAACATCCGGCCCTCTTCGGTCCACGGCTTGCCGAACCCGCGCTCGCTGAACTTCTTCGCGTTCGCGGTGATCGTGACGAACTGCTCCGCGGTGGGCGGGACGGCCCGCAGCACCGCGAACGCGTCCTTCATCGCGTCACCGTTTGCCGACGTGAGCGCGAGTGTCAGCCCGCCGGCCCATTCCGTCGGTAGCTGTTTTAGCCCGCCGCGCCCCATCGCACGGAGCAGTGCCCGCTGCGCGCCGGGATCGGTCGTGGCGTGTAGCGCCTCGCCGATCGTCTTTTGAATCGCCGGCGTCTTGAGAAACGGCACCGCCCGGCCGGCGAGTTCGTCCTGCTCGAGCGGGGTCATCTTCTCAATCGACTTGAACCGCTCCTTGAAGTACCCCGCGAGTTGCCCGCCCCACTGCGGGTGCCGGCCCGCGATCCACCACGCCGTTTCGCGCAGTGCCGCGTCCTTCGCGTCGAGTTCGGCGAAGACGGCTTCCGCTTCGAGCTTGCTGTCGGGGATGTTCTCCAGCGCCGCGAGGCACGCCCGGCGCACCCGGTGCGAAGTGTGCTTCAACCCCTCAGCGGTCTCCTTCGCGTCGCCGATCTCGATGAGAGCGTAGGTGAGAGCGTGGTCGAGGGCGCGGTCGTTCACCTCGTCCGCGAGGGCGGTGAAGATGGCCGAAATCGCCTTCGTGTTTCCGATCCGCCCCAGCGCGGTTGCGCCGAGCCTTCGCGTGTGCAGGTTTGCGTCCGTGAGAGCCGCGACGGCATCCGCGAAGCCCGCGGGATCGCGGTTCAGCGCGATGGTGTAGAGCCGCGGAAGCGGTCGGGCGGCCGGTTGCTTCCGCTCCTTGTGCGCCCCGGTCTTCTTCACGCGGTAGATGGCGCCGGTCACGTCCGGCTTCACGAGCTGCGACGTGGGGCAGCACAGCTTGTACCAGCCGCCGGTATCGACGATCAGCAAGCTACCGTCGGCGTCCTCGATCACGTCCGTCGGGTGGAAGTCGATGTTGTCCGATACCACGAAGTCCGAGTCCTTCGTCTCGTGGGTCGAGCCTTTCGGAACGAGAACGTGCCTACTGACCTTCCGCAGGTTGAACTGGCAGCAGAAGATGTTGTTCGCGTAGTCCATCCCGAACTGATCGCTCTCGTAGCGGTGCAGTCCGCACGGGGCCGCCGGTCCCATGTGCGTGAGGACCGGCATCAGGTTCGGGCTTGTCCACGGGTGGTCGTACACCACGTCGTGATCCTTGCCGTACACGCCGCCGTACACCGCGTGGACGAGGCCGTCGCGCTTGCCGTTCGCGGGGTGCTGGAAGAAGGTGGTGCTGAAGATGATGTCGCCGCCGGGCGTGAACACGAGGTCAACGGGGTTGTCCATGCCGCCGGTCATCACCGGTTCGATGCCGGTGCCGTCCGGCCGCGCGCGGAAGATGTGCGCCGCGCGCGTGCTGAACTTCTTCCCGTTCGGGAGGGTGTGTTCTTGTTTCGCGAACGCGCCCTTGCACCAGTAGATGTAGCCGTCCGGGCCGCGGTACGGGCCGTGCAGGTCGTTCGCGCAGCCGGTCAGCGTTTTGCCGTCGAACCAGATCTCTTCCTTGTCCGCGACGCCGTCACCGTCGGTGTCGGTGAACTTCCAGATGTGCGGCGGGGCCGCGACGTACAACGAGCCGTCGAGCCACATCGCCCCTTCGGGGAACATCACGTTCTTCACGAACACCGTCTGCTTGTCGAACGTGCCGTCGCCCTTTGTAGATTCGAGCCGCACGATGCGGTGCGGCTTCTTGTCCAGTTGCTCCGCGACCTTCGCGTTGGAGCCGGAGGAATCGCAGACGTAGAGGCGTCCCTTCTCGTCGAGCGCGGCGACGATGGGCCGCGGGGCCATGTCCGCGCCGGCCGCGAGTTCGATGGTGAAGCCCTGCGGCAGTGTGAACGTGTGGCCGTTCAGCTTCACCTGATGGGTGGGCTGCGCCGACGCGACCAGCGGGAGCGCGAGAAGAGACAGGAGCGAGAGGCGGTACATGGGAACTCCCAAGAGGTGTGAGAGAGTATACACGAACCGCGGCGAGCGGCGCGGCGTAAGCCCGCCGGTGCTTTTCAACG
>JAYUBA010000413.1:0-2044 GCA_043741075.1 Frigoriglobus sp. | reverse complement strand
TCAGATCATACCGCACGTCGAACACACCCTGTAACGAATTCGCGGTAACCGCGATTTGGCGCCACGCGTCCACCACCTGCGCGCGGGCGTTCATCAGGTCGAGCCGGCTCGTCAGCGCGGTCTGAATGCCGGCGGTGTACGCGTCGTCCAGCGACGCCTCCAGCACGTCCGTCCCGGCGACCGGCAGGGCGGCCAGTTCCGGCCAACTCCGGTACACCGCGGCCAGCCGGTCGTTGCGGGCCTCGGTGACGATCAGGTAGAACGAGTTGAACGCGGCGGCGAACGCGCCGTCCTGAATCGCGTTGCGCTCCTTGTCGTCCTTCTTCTTCGCCCACGGCTGGGCCTCGTACTCGCGCACCTTCTCCTCGAACTCGCCCAGTTCGATGTCGGCGGTGAGCGCGGCGAGACGGGCGCTCTCGCCCGGCGGGTCCGGCTCCTTCTTCGGGCTTTTCTGGTTCCGCGCCTCGCGCTCCGCGCGCTCGGCGAGCAACTTCCGCCGCTCTTCACGCAACTGCCGCCACCGGTCCAGCCGCTGGGCGTCGGTCAGCCGGTCCGGCCCCCACGCGGCCCACCGCTCGCCGATGGTTTTGGCGAACGGCGTGCCCCGCACCAGCGGCGACTCGGTGAACAGCGCCAGCCACCGCTTGCGAAACCCCGCGACCGGCTCGGCCCGGTCGTACTTCGCCGCCTCCAGTTCGACCGCCTGCACCTGGGCGAACAGTTCGTCGAACCGGCCGAGCTGCTGACGGATCGGCTTCAGCGGGGCGTCGTCCAGTTCGAGCGGCACCGTCACCGGCAGGCCGAGTTGGAGCTTGAAGTTGTCCAGCGTGTCGAGGTAGCCGCGGATGCCGCTGCTGCCGCCGGACTGCGGCGAGCCGAGCAGCTGCCCGCGGCTGTTCAGCAGTTGCACCTCCACTTGGCCCACCTGCAAGTCGGACTGCTGGCCGCCCTCGCGGAACGCCTGGTACAGCTTCAAGAACTTCTCCAGCGCGGCCACGTTCCGCCGCTGGTTGTTGATGGTCGCCTGCTGCAAGAGGAGCGGCAGGTAGCCGACCGGGCTGGCGGTCAGGTTGGCCCCGATCCCGCGCCCGAGGTTGGGGGCCAACCCCTGTAGGCCGTAGGGGTTGTTGGTGTACCCGCCGGGGGTCGGGCCGGCGGCGACGGCGACGTAGAACAGCTTGCGGAACCGGGCGTAGGAGCGGATCGCGTACAGCAGGGTGCGCTCGTTGAACGTCAGGTTCTCCAGCGTGACCGCGTACCCCCCGCCGCGGAGGAACGGCTGCAACAGGCTCAGACTCAAGTTGCTGACGGCCGTCGTCGGCTTGTCGCCGGACAGGTCGATCACCACCTGGTTGGCGAGTCTTGCCATCAGCAGCGCGCCGGTGGGGAACAGCTTGCTGACACCTCCGGTGGTGTTGAGGGTCCACTTCTCGCCGCCGGCGGCGAGTTCGCGCCCGGTCGATTGGCGCACCACCTGTTCGGTGAAGAACGCCTGCGCGGCGAAGTTGAACCGGGCGAGCGTGACCGGGAGGGCGGCGAGGTACAGGTCCTCGCGCCGGTCCTGGAACTCGCGCCCGTTGATGAGGCCGAGTTCGATCGCCTGTTCCAACCGGATGCGGTAGCCGACCTGTCCGGATTCGAGCGCGCGCAGGTAATCGGCGGCCGGATCGCCGGTCGCGCCCGGCTTGCCGAAGTCCGGCTGCTTCGGGTCCAGCGGCATCGGCCCCGGCAGCGGTTGCGGAGCGGGCGGCGCGTCCGGCGGCGGAACCACGGGCTGCCCGCCGAGCGGCACGAGCGCGACGGCCGGCACCGTCTTGCCGTTCTGCTCGACCTCGCCGGCCACGAGCAGCACGACGGGCGGCCGGAGTTCGGTGATGGTCGGCCCGTTCCCGCGGTCCGCGACGACCGGTCCCGGCATCGACGGCCGCGCCGCGGCCCACGGCCCGAACTCGCCCGGCCCCGCGGCCTTCACCACCGGCGCGGGCTGCGCGGCCGGTGGCGTCTTGGCGACGCTGGGGCGCAGCGCGGCGGGCAGGTCCGAGGG
>JAYUBA010000412.1:0-2044 GCA_043741075.1 Frigoriglobus sp. | reverse complement strand
CCAGTATTCTTCGAAGTGGACGTTGCCCTTGAACTTGGTCGCGGCCACGTCGGCCTTGAACCCGCGCCCCTCCAGCACCTCGACCACCCCGACCGGCTGCGGGTAACTGGTCGCGCCGGTGTCGCGGTTGTGGGCCGGGACGCCGATCATCTTCGGGTTGCCGCACAGGAACACGTGCGTCGTGTCCGGGTGGAGCGGACCGCCCAGGCGCTCTTCCAACTCCCCGCTCGCGATTAGGTCTTGAATGTACACCTTCCGCGTCACGCCCGGTTCGCGCGTGGTGAGCGCGAGGTACGTGTAAGTCGTGAACTGCTCCATCAGTGCGCGGTGCGTGTCCCGATAGCCGAGGTCGCGGGCGTAGCGGACACAGCACGCGTTCACGATCTTGCCCGTGTGGCCGCGCGACAGCAGTTCCCAGGTCATGTAGTTGTGCGGCGCCTCGCCGGTGCCGGTGCCGAGGAAGATCACCGCGTCGCCGGGCTTCACGTGGTCGAGCGTGTAGTGCCCGGTGATGCGCTCGCCGACCTGGAGCCGGTCCCCTTCCTTCAGAGTGAACAGTCGCGGGGTGAGCGCGGGGACGCGGCCGTCTAAATTCTCGCGCACGAGGACGATGTAGAACTCCAACCAGTCGGTCTCCTCCAGCTTCATCAGCCGGCCGGTTTCGGCGTAAATCGAGCAACTGATCGAGTACGCCCGGCGGACCACCTTCGCCTCGTCGCCGGGCGGGAGCGCTTCCGGCTGGCAGCCGGCGACCCGCGGCTCCCAGTACCCCAGGCCGAGCGTGCAGTACTGCCCCGGATGGTGCGGCGGTCGGGGGAAGTCCGGCTTCACGCGGAGAACCATCAGGTCGGGGTTCAGCAACTTCAGCGAGACGGCGGTCGCGTTGTACCGCCGGTTCCGCAGTTCGGCGATTTCCTCGGCCGTCATGAACCGACCCGCTTTCCCAAGGAGGAGAGGGACCAAACGCCGCACCCCCGCCGGCGAGGCCCGCGGGGGTGCGTGTGCCCGTCTGGTGATTATACGGCCGCGGCGGTCGATCAGCCGAGCTTGCCGGCCGACTCCTTCACGAACGCGACGCACTTCTTCATGTCCGGCGACGGGTCGTTCGGGTTGGCCTCGTACTCGATGGCGATGTGCCCCGTGAACTTCACGGCCTTGAGTGCCTTCAGCACGGCGGGCACGTCGAGTACTCCGGTCGGGTCGCCGAACGGCACGTCCGTCTTCTTCTTGTTGTCGTGGTCCTTCAGGTGCAGCGCGAAGTTGCGATCGCCCATGATCTTCACCTGCTCGGCCGGATCGAGCTTCTCGCCGAGTTGCTCCATGCGGATCAGGTGGCCCGTGTCGAGGCACGTGCCGATCAGCTTGTGGTGATCCTTCACCGCCTTCATGATGACTTCGGCCGACCACCACTGATGGCGGTTCTTCCCGCCGGCCGGGCCGTGCGGGTGGATCGCGATCGCGATCTGGTACTCCTCGCACAGCTTGTCCAGGCTGTCGAAGCTGTCCATCGACGGGTCGGCGCTGAGGTACTTCACGCCCACCGCTTTGCCGAAGTCGAAGAGCTTCTTGTTCGCGTCGTGGTTCTTGCTGAACGGCGAGACGCCGAAGCCGAGCGGCGTGACCTCGTACTCCTTGCACAGCGCGAGAATCGCCTTGAGCTTCTCGGGGGTGCTGTCGGCGGGGATGTGCTTCGAGTAGAACTCCGCGTTCTTCAGCCCGAGTTCCTTGGTCTTCTTGAGCATCTGCTCCAGGTCGAAGTTGCGGAACGTGTAGCTCTGGACGCCGACGTTGAACCCGGCGAAGTCGTCCGCGGCCGGTGCGGTGCGCGCGGTGAACAGGCCGGCGGCGGTCGCGGCGGACGCGCCGAGGAACGCGCGGCGATCGATGGGAGAGGTCATGTGAAACTCCGTTGGGGTGAGGGCGGATGGATTGTGCCAGCCGCCCAAGTGGAATGCTATTCAGAAGCACGAAAAAGGGAGCGCGAACCGAGGTGTCTCGGTTTCGCGCTCCCCTCTTTGTGGGACAGGCCTCCCGGCCTGTCATT
>JAYUBA010000411.1:0-2047 GCA_043741075.1 Frigoriglobus sp. | reverse complement strand
TTTGGATATAAACCCCTGATTTCGGACGAAACAGGGCCGAAAAGCCTTTGAATCGCCTGCCATTCTGACGTTTATGGGCAAAGCCCCTTGGAGTACAGAAGGTCTTCTTCGTAACGTAGTACCTGAGTATTATACGCAAACAGTCAAGCCAGGGCATCGACTGAACAAGGGCGCGGCACCTCTGCCGCGCCCCGCCGGTGAACTACTCCAGAACCTCGCTCACCCCTCCCGAGCCGACGGTCTTCCCGCCCTCGCGGATCGCGAACCGGCTCCCCACCTCCAGCGCGATCGGCCGATCAAGGCTCACCTCCACGCGGGCGTTGTCGCCCGGCATCACCATCTCCACGCCCTCCGGCAACGCCACCCCTCCGCCACGTCCGTGTGTGGGGCAGTCTGGGCACCTCTCCCACAATGAAGACACCGCGCCCGCGCGGCACCAATTGCCAAATCGCGACGGGATCGTGTATCGGAACCGCGCGGCGCGGAGTACAATCCCACTATCGAGAGCCGATCTTGATGCCTTCCCCTTCCCGAGACCCGCTCTTCGGAATCCGGCGGACATCACGCGCCACGATCTCGCTCGGGTGTTCCGAACCCGGTCGAACGTCGTGGCCCCGTTCGCCGCGCGCGGCGACGTGTCCACACCTTTCACACAGGAGACCGGGCGATGCGCACGAGCCAACTCGGCGATCGGGTGCGGGTGCATTACGTCCAGCGGTTCCAGGACGGGTCGGTGCGGTCGTCGCGGGACGGCGAAAGCACGCCCCTGGAAATCACCATCGGCACCGACCACCGCCGCCTGCCGGGGCTGGGGCTGGAACTGGTCGGCCTCTCCGAAGGGAAGGTCGTGGCGCTCGACGTGCCGGCCGAGCGGGCGTACGGGCTGGCCGACCCGGGCCGGGTCAAGCGCGTCGCCCGCACCCGCTTCCCCGCGGACGAGGACGTGACGCCCGGCCGGCGGGCGCGGATGCGGCTCACCCGCGGGCGCTCCCTTACGGTCCGCGTCGTCGAGGTCTGCGGGCTGGTCGTGGTGGTCGATACCAACCACCGGCGCAGCGGGCAGGCTGTGAACCTGGAAGTCGAACTGATCACGTTCATCGAACCGCCCCCGGCCCTCGAACACTAACAATCCTGAGCGGACGGCGCGCCCCCGACGGGCGCGCCGCTTACGCCCGTTCGCCTACCTCGAATCATCCGGGCCGCCGTGCCCGACCAACGGAAGAGGATCGACCGATGTCAGCGCCGTCACCGACCCCGCCGGACGAAGATACGCTGGGCGAGAACCGGAAGGCCGAGCAACTCGCGACCGCGATCGGCGCGTCCGTGCTCAACACCCTGGGCCGCCCGGACGGCCTGTTCCGGGTGTCCGTCGTCCGCCTCTGGCGGAACCGCTACCGGGTGAACGTTCACACGGGCGCCGACGCGGTCTCGACCCGCATCACGGACAGCTTCTTCCTGGCCGTCGATAAGGCCGGGGCGGTCGTCGAGTCGAACCCCGCGCTCACCCGCCGGTACTGACGCGCGGCCGGACGTCCGCGCCCGTACACCCGAAGGAACTCATGAGCGACGGGAACGCCGAGCAGCGCGGGGTCGCCCTCCTGGTCGCCCTCCGGACGGGTCTACTGAAGCGGTGCGCGGACCACGACGAGGTGTACGACCCCGGTCAGCACGACTACCAGGGGGCGTGCATGGTCGCGTCATTCCTGATCAACCGCGACGACCCGCTCGTCGCGGCGTTCCGCGGCGACCGCGCCCCGCTCACCGAGTTGCTCAAGTCGATCTGCCGCCCGTACACGACGCAATGCCCGCGCTGCTCCGAGAAGGCGGCGGGGTGACGGTATCCGGCACCAGACGGTATCCGGCACCAGGGGCTTACGCCCACTGGCTACAGCCCGCCGCCCTTCCAGGGCTTCAAGACAGTAGCCTCTTAGCCCCGAATGGGGCGGCTGTTACTGGTTCCCGCCTCGTCAATGATCCCAGTTATGCGGCGAGTGTGACACCTGGCAATCCCGTTTGCTGTATGAAGCCCCTCAGCAGGTCGGGCCGA
>JAYUBA010000410.1:0-6900 GCA_043741075.1 Frigoriglobus sp. | reverse complement strand
GGAGCGGATGGCGACGCCGTGCGCGGTCCAGGCCAGCGACCAATGGGACGCCTACTGGGCCGGCAAGGCGTAACCACCACAATCGGTTACTGCACCCGGTGCGACTGGGGGCGCGGATTCGGCTTGACGCGGCTGAGGTGTCGCGTAGAAATGGTTGGAAGGCGCGTTTAGCTCAGTTGGCTAGAGTACCACATTGACATTGGTTCCAGACGCACGAAACCCCCGGAATTCCTGGGGTTTCTTCATTTCCCACTACACCAGTTGCCCCTATCCAGCCCTGTGCGCGGGTGTAGTCGGGTGTAGTCGCATTCTGTCCGGCAGAACTGACGTGGGCCGTGGTCGCCCGCTCGTGCAATGGCCGACCTGCTGCGGTCGATATCAGTTGGTTTGAGTGCCAGGATCGTCTGCAGCCTCATCGTCGGGATCATCAATCGACGTTTCGTCTGGCAAAACCAACGGAGAGCATATCCGACATTCGGGACGGCTTGCCAGAAGGCGCCTCAGACCCAACTCCGTCGCCCCGGTTCCGGTCAGATCGACTTCTTTGAGTCGAGGAATGGCAATCAGGTGTTCCACACCGGCATCGGTGACACCCGGACAGTTTTCCAGGAGCAAGTCGCTCAGTGTCGGCGAACTCTTCAGGTACGCGAGGCCGGCGTCTGTTACTGTGGTGTTCGATAAGTCGAGTATTTCCAGGTTCTTGGCCCTTGCCAGGAACGAGAGGCTGCGGTCCGTCACTCCTCGGCAGCCATCCAGCCACAAGTATTGCAATTTCTTCATGGTCGCCAACTGGGCAATGCCGATGTCCGTTACCCCGGTGCGTTCCAGTTGCAGATGGCTGAGACGGGAAAGTCGCAAGAGGTGACTCATCCCGTCGTCGGTCACCCGGGTATCGGACAGTCTGAGGATTTCGAGTTTCGATAGCGCAGCGACTGACACCAACCCCGCATCGGTGACCTGGGTCGATTCGAGATCGAGATCGACCAGTTGCTTCAACGAGGTCAAACACACCAGTCCGGCGTCGGTGAGGAGCGTTCCGTCGAGCGAGAGACCGATCAACGATTTCATCGGCTTGAGGTGGGCGAGTTGAGGTTCCCCAAGTTTGGTGGACACGAAGTTAGCGGTGTAAACTCAGACCGAGGAGTTCACCGCTGGCCCGTGCCCGAACGACGTACACGGCGGAGTTCAAGCTCGCGGCCGTGACGATGATCACCGACCAGAAGCTGTCCGTCGCCGAGGTCGGCCGTCGCCTCGATGTCAGCGAGACCCTGCTCCGCGCCTGGCGCAAGGCCGTCCTCGCCGGTGGCGACGCGGCCTTTCCCGGACACGGCAACCCAACGCCGGCCGAAGACGAGCTGCGACGGCTCCGGGCCGAGAACGCGCGCCTCCGAGCCGAGCGGGATCTGTTAAAAAGAGCCGCCGCGTACTCCGCCAACCCGCCGAGTTAGTCTTCGCGTTCATCGCCGATTGCGCGGACCCGTGGCCGGTGGTCTGGATGTGCGAGGCGCGGGAGGTGTCGGCCTCCGGGTACGACGCCTGGGCCTCGCGCCCCGCCCGCCCGGCCGCGATGCGGCGCCGGGAGTTGGTCGGTGCGATCGAGGAGATCCACGCCGACGTGAAGCAACGTTACGGCCGTCCCCGGATGCATGCGGAGTTGAACGCGCGGGAGTACGAGTGCTCGGAGAACGCGGTGGCCGAACTCATGCGCGAGCAGGGAATTCGTGCGAAGGCCCCAGGCGCTTCGTCCGCACAACGGACTCGAACCACCGGCTGCCGGTGGCCGCGAACGTCCTCGACCGGGACTTCGAGCCGGACGGGCCGAACGAGTCGTGGTGCGCGGACATTACCGACATCCCGACCCACGAGGGTTGGCGGTACCTGGCGGTGGTCGAGGACCTGTTCCGCCGGATGGTGGTGGGCCGGTCGATGGACCAGACGACGGAGTGAGCTTCCCCACGAAAAATGGAGTCGAAGTTAACGGCGCTTCTGGTTGTACGTCCGTTCAAACTCTTCGGGTGATAAGAACCCCAGAGAGGAATGACGGCGGACGCGGTTGTGGAACACCTCCAGGTACTCGAAGATCTCGGCCCGCGCCGGGTCGCGGGTCGCGAACATCTCACCCGACGCGACCTCGCACTTCAGCCGTCCGAAGAACGACTCCATCGGGGCGTTGTCCCAGCACGGGCCCACGCCGCTCGTGCTGCACACGAGCCCTGCCGCCGAGAGCGCCCGCTGGTCGTGCTCGCTGGCGTACTGGCTCCCGCGATCCGAGTGCGCCAGTAAACCGGCTTCGGGCCGACGACGTTGGATCGCCATCTCCAGCGCATCGACGACCGACCGGCTCTCCATCGACTCGTCCATCGACCACCCCACGATCATCCGGCGGAACAGATCCTCGACGGCGGCCAGGTACCGCCACCCCTCGCGGGTCGGGATATCCGTGATGTCGGCGCACCGCGACTCGTTCGGCCCGTCCGGCTCGAAGTCCCGGTCGAGGACGTTCGCGGCCACCGGCAGCCGGTGGTTCGAGTCCGTTGTGCGGACGAACCGCCTCGGGGCCTTCGCACGAATCCCGTGCCCCCGCATCAGTTCGGCCACCGCGTTCTCCGAGCACGCGTGCCCGCGCGCGTTCAACTCGACCGTCATGCGCGGGCTGCCGTAGCGGCGCTTCACCTCGGCGTGAATCCCTTCGATGGCCGCGACCAACTCCCGGCGCCGCATCTCCGTCGGGCGGTCGGACCGCCCGGCCCAGGCGTCGTACCCGCTGACGGACACCTCCCGCGCCTCGCACATCCAGGAGGTGGGCCACTCGTCGGCGTGATCGGCGATGAACCGGAACGTCAGGTCGGCGGGTTGGCGAAGTACGCGGCGGCTTTTTTAAACAGATCCCGCTCGGCTCGGAGGCGCGCGTTCTCGGCGCGCAGGCGGCGCAGCTCGTCGTCGGCCGGTGTCGGGTTGCCGTGGCCGGGGAAGGCCGCGCCGCCCGTGGCGCGGACGGCCTTGCGCCAGGCGCGGAGCCGCGTCTCGCTGACATCGAGGCGCCGCGCGACCTCGGCGACCGACAGCTTCTGCTCGGCGATCATCTTGACGGCCGCGAGCTTGTACTCGGCCGTGTACGTCGTTCGGGGACGGGGCAGCGGTGAACTCCTCGCTCTGAGTTTACACCGCTAACTTGGACTCCGCCAAACCTGGGGAAGCTCACTACCATCAAACAGCCTATCCGCCGGTCAACACCGCGTCAAAGTCGTTCGATGTCACTCGCCGGGCGGACGAGCGGTTCGCACGACTTTCGCTCGCGGGAGGTGACACGCCCGGCGGCTTGAGGTACGGTATCCCATGCTCGGACACCGGCACTCCGCGGACCGGGTCGTTGAATCCTGTCAGCGTCACAAACACATGGCACGCACACCACACTTCCCACGCCCGCTTGTCGTCGGGGTGTTTCTCCTCGTACTCGCCGCAGTGGGGTGGTATGTGGCCGTCCGCCCCGCGCCTCCCGTTACACCACCGGCGCCGCCACCGGGTGACGTGGATGACGTCGTCCCCGATCCGGCCCCGCCGGACCTCAGGCTGACCTTCCCGACCGTCTTCCGCAACGTGAAGCCCGATGTCCGCTACGTCGGGGACTCCCGGTGTGCGAGCTGCCACAACGACATCTGCGCGGCGTATCACGCCCACCCGATGGGTCGGTCCGCCGCGTACACCGGCGGCGCGTCACCGATCGAGAAGTACGACGCGAACGCCCACAACCCGTGGACGGTCGGGGGGTACGAACTGCGCGTCACCAAGACCGCGGACGGGGTCGTCCACCGCGTATCAGCGAAGGACGCGGCCGGCGCCCCGCTCCCGGAGTACGCCCTCTCCGCCGACCTCGCCATCGGGTCGGGGACACGCGGGCGGTCCTACCTGTCGGTCGAAAAGGGGGCCGTGTGGCAATCCCCGATCAGTTGGTTCACCGCCGAGTCGCGGTGGGACCTCTCCCCCGGCTTTGACCTCGGCACGGGCGGGCGCCGGGCGATTGTCCCCGGCTGCCTGTTCTGCCACACCAACCGAGTCGAGCCAGTCCACAGAACCGCCAATCGGTACCGCGAACCGCTGTTCCCGGTCCAGGCGGCGATCGGGTGCGAACGGTGCCACGGGCCGGGCGAACTTCATGTGACCGAGCGGACAGAACCGGGGGCAGGTGAGCAGGTGGATACGTCGATCGTGAACCCCAAACACCTCCCGCCCGCGCTGCAGAGAGCGGTTTGCGAACAGTGCCACCTTCAGGGCCAAGAGCGTGTTCTCCGCCGGGGGCGAGATGTGAACGAGTTCCGACCCGGCCTGCCGTTCGAGCAGTTCGTCACCGTCTTCGTCCGGCACCCCGACCTCGCGGACGCGAACCGGTCGGTGGGGCAGTTCGAGCAGTTGGAACAAAGCCGGTGCGTGACCACCGGTGGCGAACACCTCCTCTGCACGAGTTGTCACGACCCGCACACGACCCCGGCACTCGCTGACCGCGACCGGTTCTACCGCGGCCGGTGTAACACATGCCATGCGTCGAAGGGGTGTACGGCTCCGCCGCCGGAGCGCACAGCCAAGAACGACAGTTGCGTGACGTGCCACATGCCGCGGGCCGGGAGTTCAAACATCGCCCACGCCAGCGTCACCGACCACCGCATCCTCCGCCGGCCCGTCCCGCCGCTCCCGCCGCGCGGGTTAGCGCCGGGGGCGGCTCCGCTGGCCGCCTTCCGCGCCGGGGCGTACTCGCCGCCGGAGCCGGAGCGCGAGCGCGACCTCGGCATCGCTCTGGCCCGCGTCGCCGGGAGACTTCCGCCGGGATCGGGTAGTCAGCAGATCGTCGGCCGGCTCGCGCGCGACCGCCTCGCACTCTCACTCGGCTCCTGGCGGGGAGACGCGGACGCGTGGGCGGCGATGAGTCTCGCCCGTGCCGCCTGCGGAGAGCCGGACGAACGCCTCGTGGCCGCCGAACGCGCGGCGCGGCTGGCCCCGGACTCCGAATTGGCGATTGCGGGGGTCGCGGAGGCCGCTCTCGGGGTCGGTCGGTTCGACCGGGCGGAAGAGGCCGCGACGGTACTCATTGGCATGAACCCGAAATCGGTCGAGTACCTGCTCACCCGCGCGACGGCTTTCTCTGCGCGGAAGGAGTGGGGAAAGGCCGAGGGCGATTGTCGGGCGGCGCTGCGCATCCACCCACTTCATCCACAAGCGCGGCTGATGCTCGGCATTTGCCTGCACAACCGGGGCAACCCGGACGCGGGCCGGAGGGAGGTCGAAACGGCAATTGGGTTGGCGACACACCCGCGGCAGAAGACGGCCTTCCGGGAGTGGTATCAGAGCGAGACGCGGTGAGACCGAAGGGGAGCGGACCGGCCGCGGTCAGCGACTCGCCTCCGAGCACGCTGCCGCCGCCTTCCGCCACATCGCGGCCAGTGGGGGCTTGCCCATGCGGTCGCACAGGTCGGCGAGTTGGAGTCGGACGTCGCGGTCCCAGGGCTTGACCATCGCCTCCCTCGATAGAGATGTGATCTGATCGAGGTCCTTGCGCAGTTCGTCGGCCCGCGCGAAGGCGCGTGCCGCGTCGCCCTTCCGCCCCAGCCCCGCGTACGCTTGCCCGAGCAGGTAGTGCGCCTGGTAGTCGGTCGGTTCCAGTTCAACGGCCCGCTCGAAGCACCGCAGGGCGTCCACCGGTTGTGACTGGTCCTTGTGAACCTGGCCGCGCAGCCGGTAGAGCGCGGCGGTCGGGTGTTTGCCCAGCACGCCGTCCAGCACTTCCGCCGCCTCGCGCGGACGGCCCAGGCCGCGGAGGCACTCGGCGCGAACGGCGGCAAAGGCTGGTTCCGGCTCCGCTCCGTCGGGGTCGCCGCCGTCGAGAATCGCCAGCCCGTCCGCGAACTTGGCCTGTCGGGCGAGAACTTCCGCGAGTTCGAGCCGTACGTCCCGCTCAGCCGCGGCCGGCGGGCCACGCCGCAGCGCTTCGCGGTACGCTTCCTCCGACTGTGTGTCCTGAGCCATGTCCTTGTAGATGAGGCCAATGAGGCGGTGCGGGCGAGAGTCCGGGAGGTCGAGTTCGGCCACCCGTTGCAGGTGTTCGACCGCTTCACTCAGCCGGCCGAGGTCGTACGCAATCGCGGCCAGTCCGCGGTGGCCGTCGATGTGATCGGGTTGCTGGGCGACGACGAAGCTGAAGACCCGGTAAGCTTCCCGGAGTTCGCCCAGTTCCAGCAGGCAGCGCCCGGACAGGGCCGCGGCTTGCAGGCGAAACGGACCTTCGGCATGAACCAAGTTGAGTTGTTCAAGTGCGCGGTCGGGAGAGCCAAACGCGAAGAGCGCTTCGCCGCGGAGGAGGTAGGCGTGGTCGGGGTATCCCGCGGCTTCAAGCCGTGCGGCGTAATCGCGCACGGCTTCCGCGTTCCGCGCGCGGATCGCATCCTGGCCGCGCGCGAACCGGTAATCGGGTCGGGTGATCCGATACCGCCAGCCGCCGCCAATGAGGGTGCCGAGAATGAGGATGAGGAGAGAGACCCGGCGGCGCCAGCGGCCCGCCGGTGGTGACTCGTGGGGAGGCGTCATGCGGTCCACCGGGCAGGCGCAGGCGGCGAGCGGAACCCGAACTCGTGGGTCGCGCAATACCGGCGCGTCCGAGCGATCAGGGCTTCGAGTTCAGTTCGAGTTTGATCGGGCCGTCGGCCGGAACTTTTATAGTGAGCGGCGTCTTCTCGCTCGAAGCATAAACTTCTGGAAGTTCAGACTTGGCGCCACTCCCCACGCTACTGCCGCCGGGCATCGGCATCCCTGGCGGCATTTTGCCCGCGCCCACCTTGCCTGCCTTGCCTGCCTTGCCTGCATCAGCCTCCTTCATCATCTGCTTCGCGTAGTCTTTGTTCACCGTTCCCGCTT
>JAYUBA010000409.1:0-2049 GCA_043741075.1 Frigoriglobus sp. | reverse complement strand
CCGCAAAGCCGGGGCGAGGTGAAGACACCGCTACTCCTCGCGACTCAACGGCGCGGGTGGTGCCACGGACAGGCGTGGTGCCCGCCTCGCCCCGTGCTTCACGGGGAGAGGTCGCGGCGCTTCGCCGCGGGTGAGGGGTCTTCGCGACCCAACGCCCACCTCAAACGCGAACGCGGCCGGGGATTCCTCCCGGCCGCGCGTCTCTGACCTCTGTCCTCTGTCCTCACTCCTCCAAAAACTTCTTGAACTCGACCTGGTAGCAGGTCGTGTTGCCGTTGCCGCAGAACAGGTACTTGCCGTCGGGGCTGAACGCGAGCGACTGCACCGGGCTGTCGAACGCGCGGGCCACCAGCGGCCGGCCGCTCAGAACGTCCCAGCACCGCACCGTGCCGTCGTCGCCGCCGCTCAACAGGTAGCTGCCGCTCGGGTCGAACGCCACCACGTTGATGTTCTGCTGGTGCCCGCCGAACACGAATACCGTGTCCAGCGTCTCCGCGTCCCACACGTACACGGCGTCGTCCAGGCCCGCGCCGGCGAGGTACTTGCCCAGCGGGTCGAAGGCCAGCGACGCCACGCCCACGTCGGCCGTGACCAGCTTCTCCTTCGTCGGCACGTCCCAGATGCACACCGCGCCGTCGCGCTCGCCGGTGCCCATGTAGTCGATCCCGCCGCACGCGATCCACCGGCCGTTCGGGTGGACGGCGACCGCCTCCAACGTGCAGGCGTCGGCCGCTTCCACGACGATGACTTCCGGCTGCCCGGTCGCGCACGTCCACACCCACACGAGGCCGTCGGCCGGGCTGGTGTGAATCAGCTTCTGCGAGTCGGCGCTGAATGCGACGAACCCGACCGGCGGCTTGGTCGCTTCGAGCGACGCCGCGAGCGTGCCGTCAACCGCGTTCCACAGTTGGGTGAAGTAGTCGGTGCCGCCGACGGCGAGCCACTTGCCGTCCGGGCTGGCCGCGACCGAGAACGCGGCGCACAGGTTCGTCGGGGCCACTTCGTCGCCGGTCTCCGCGTCCCACACGCGCACGTTCGGCCCGGCGGAACTCGCCAGCCGCAGCGGCTTGCCGGGGATGACCGCGATCGCGTGCCGGCCCTTCGGGTTCGGCCCGGCGAGCAGCTTGCCGTCGCGCACGTCCCACACGTGAACCACGCGGTCCGCGCCGGCGCTGGCGAGTTTCGTGCCGTCCGGGCTGAAGCAGAGGCTGCGAATCTCCTCGTTGTGGCCGCGCAGCACGGGGCCGCGGGTGGCGGCTTCGGCGTCCAGCCACAGGTGGATGTCGTTGTCCGAGTCGGCACACGCGAGGTACTTGCCGTCCGGGCTGTACGCGACCACGGTCACCTGGTCCGCGTGGCTGTTCAACAGCATGAGCGGGTCGGCGTGCGGCGGGCGCCACACGCGGGCGGACGTGTCCCACCCGGCCGAGATGAGCAGCGTGCTATCGGGCGCCCACGTCAGGGACGGGACGCGGTCGGTGTGGCTCTTGAGTTCGGCGACGAGTTTGTGCGAATCGGCGTCCCACACGCGCACGATCAGGTCTTCGCCGGCGGTCGCGACGAACGCGCCGTTCGGCGCGAACGCGATTGCGGAAACGGCCTTCTTGACCGGCGTGTTCGGGTGCGCCTGAATCTCCCCCAGGAACGTGTGCGCGGCCACGTCCCAGAACCGGACCTTGCCGCCGTCGTGCCCGCTGGCGACGGTGCGGCCGTCGGCGCTGAACGCGATGGCGGTGATCCACGCCTCCGGTCCGGCCGGTTGTTCGATGCGGCTGGTGAGCTGACCGGTTGCCACGTCCCAGAGGATGAGGTCGTCGTTGCCGCTGGCGAGGACGGTCGCGCTCGGGTTGAAGCACCACAACGTTTCGATGTCGCTGAGGAAGTGCCGGCCGAGCAACTTGCCGTCGGCGGCCCAGTGGCGGAGCACCCCGGCCTCGTCGATGGAGAACAGGGTGCCGTCGGCGGCGAACGCGACGGCGGCGATGTCGCCGTCGGTGTGGAACCGCGGCTCGCCGAACACCCGCTCGACGAGCGGCGACGGGCGAACGG
>JAYUBA010000408.1:0-2050 GCA_043741075.1 Frigoriglobus sp. | reverse complement strand
TTTTCGCAAGGCACGCGGGCCGCGTGCCCCACGACAAAGCCGCTCCACCGATCCCGAAGCGGCTCTACACTGCCAGTGTGAACCCACTCCTCGAACGCCCTCCCTTCCCCGCTCTCGCGCACTTCGCGCCGCACACCGACGGCCTCGCCTGGCACCGCGCGCCCGACGGGTTCAGCGGGGCGTGCGTCTGGCGCGGCGACATCGCCGGCGCGCCGCGCGTCGCGCTGAAGGCGTGGCCGGCCGGCACTCCACCCGAACGCATTCAACAGGTTCACGCGTGGCTCGCTAACGCGGCGCACCTGCCCTTCGTGCCGACGGTGTTCGCCGGTGCCGGCGGGCGCACGGCCTTCGTCGAAGCGGATCGCGTGTGGGACTGCGGCCGGTGGCTGTCCGGCCAACCGCGAACAGCCCCATCGGTGGCCGAAGTCGCGCTCGCGTGCGAAGCGGTCGCACACCTTCACGGCGTGTGGTCGGGCGAAGCGCACCGCGGCCCATGCCCCGGCGTGCGGAACCGGCTCCGCGCGCTCGCGGAGAACGAACCGCTGCTGCGCGCGGGGCCGGACGCGCTCCCGCCGGTGTCGCCGCACCTCGACCCGCTCCTCCGCCGCGCGGTTCTGGTCGCGGCCCGCGCCGCGCCGCTCGCGGTCCGCGCACTTCAACCGTGGGAACACCGCACGTTCGCGCTGCAACCGTGCGCGCGCGACCTGCGCGGCGAACACGTGCTGTTTGAAGACGCGCGCGTGAGCGGGATCATCGACTACGGGACGACGGCAGTCGATCACCCGGCCGTCGATCTCGCCCGGTTGCTGGACGACTACGCGAACGAAGACGACGCACACTTCGGAGCGGGCATGAACGCGTACCGCGCCGCGCGCGGCGCGTTCGACGCCCCGGACGAGTTCGTCCGCCTGCTGGCCCGCACCGGCGCGGTGTGCTCGGTACTCGGCTGGCTGGTGCGACTTGCGGCGCGCCGCGAGCGCCCCGCCGACCCGCTCGCGGCAGCTGCGCGGCTCGATTCGCTCGTCGCGCGGGTGGCCCGGATCGCACACTTCTAGCGCCCGTCCACACAACCGATACCGTCGGAATTCCCGTCAAAATCCGCGGAAATCACCGAATCGCCGATTTGACACGCGGGGCGACCGTTCTAGGGTTCCGGTGTGAACGGGTCGTCTGGTAACGCCGGCTCGGTCGAGACGACGCCCGGTCGCCCCCGTCGCGGCAGCCGGTTCGAAGGGTGCGGTAGGCAGGCGACTGACTCCGAACGCCCAGCGGACCGGTGAACCACGAGAGGGAGCAGGCGGGCGACGCGCGACCGAGGCCGGGGACCAGCCGGCCCGCGCAACACCCGGAGTGAAACCATGCTCGGCCGGTTCGCGAGAAGGGCCGTCGCCTTCCTGAAGAAGGAGGATGGCCCGACCGCCGTCGAGTACGCCGTCATGTTGGCGCTGATCATCGTGGTCCTGGTAGCAGCGATCAGCAACATCGGTGGTTCGACGAGCGCGATGTACAACAATTTGAGCTTGCAGGGCGTCGGGCCCCCAAGCGGCGGTTCGGGGTCGTAGCCCCGGACCGGACGGACCACGCGGCACCGGGACGGGGACCCCGGCGCCCGCGAGATCGAAGCCCACTTACTCATTCTTTCACGGGAGACCTGACCATGCGCAACTTGACCAAGAACCTGGTGTCGTTCCTGAAGGCCGAAGACGGCCCGACCGCCGTCGAGTACGCGGTGATGCTCGCGCTCATCGTCGTCGTGTGCATCGCCGCCATCACGACCCTCGGCTCCAACGCCAACAGCACGTTCAGCTTCGTCGGCTCGTCCATCAAGCCGCCCGCGGGCGCCGCCGCCAGCTAAATCTCTGAACACCGAGAATTCGCTCTGCGACTCCCGCCACCCTGGGCGGGGGTCGTTTCGTTGGCATCGGCCGACATCGCGAAGCGCCCGCGACCGGCTCCCCCCTCGGGGGAGCCGGTCGCGGGCGCTTCGTACCGTGGTCGCGTCACTTCGCGAGTTCGACCTCGATCAGTTTGTCGAGTTCGTCGTCCTTGA
>JAYUBA010000407.1:0-6906 GCA_043741075.1 Frigoriglobus sp. | reverse complement strand
AACTCGCCGTGGCGGATGAAGTGCAGGGTCGAGACGATGGCGATCCGGCGGTCCCACAGGCTCTTCGATTTCGCGAGAACGAACAGCGGCTCCCGCGGCCCGGTCATCAGGAACCCGCCGACGACCTGCGGGGCCGAGCAGTCCACCAGATCCCAGTTGTTAATGAACCGTGTGTTGTCCAGGTACAGGTCGAACGCCGCCTTCCGGTGGGCCGCGTCGCACTTCGCCACCTGGAGCACCAGGATCATCAGCGCCAGGTGCCGCTCCTCGTGGACCGGCGAGTTCAAGAGCGCCCGGATTTCGTCGAGCGCCAGTGCCCGGTACTCACGGGAAACCGTGCGGAGCGCCGGCACGGTGATGCCGATGAAGGTGTCGCCCTCGGCGTACTGCCCCGGCCCCGTCTTGAAGAACCGAGTCGCCGCCTGCGCCGCGGCGGGCGAGGCGAGGGACCGTAATCTGATCCGGGCGTTCTCGGCCGTCATTGCCGTTCCCTCGCACGCGTTCACGCTCACCGCTACGGCACGTGCAGAATGCGGTCGCTTGAACCGGCTTTCACACCCCCGAACGCCGCGAAGCAGCCGTTCTTGTGCAAGACCTCGACCTGGGCGAACCCGACTTCTCGGAGCAGGTCCAATTGGAACGTCAGTGGGCGGGGCGTGTCCTCCTGTTCGACGTAGGCGAACACGTGGTCCCGGTAGGCGTCGCCCTTCATCCCGCTCAGGTACTCGCCGTACCTCGCCCACATTAACTTCTGCACCGCCGGGATCGAACTCTCGACCAGGTCGAACACCCACACCGACCCGCCCGGCCGCAGCGCCCGGTGCAGCGCCGCGAACACCGAGCGCCACTCGGCGTCGGTGCGCAGGTGGTGCAGGACCTCCGCGGCGACCACGCTGTCGAACCGACCCGCGCCGATTTCGACCTCCCGGACGTCGCCCTGGATCGTTATGACCGTCCCGGTGGTGGCCTTGCCCACCCGCTAGGTCCCCCGGTCGAGCATCGGGCGGCTCAGGTCGATCAGCGTGACGTCCAGGCCGGGCAGGGATTCGAGCAGCTTGAGGGTGTAGTTCCCGGCCCCGCACCCCACGTCGAGCACGTGCCGGGCGTGGGGCGTGGTGGCGGCTGCGGCCTGGGCCACGAGCGCCATCGCCAGCGGCGCATCGACCGTCGCCGACTGCCCGGTGTCGAGGTTGCTGAACCGCTCCACGTCGGCGTCGAACCGCCGCCGGATGTCCTCGACCGACGATTTCATCGTTAGCTCCCAAGGAGCGGCCCGGAGTCCGTGTCAGGGGAGCCCGCCGACAGCCGGGCGACCCCGTCCAAAGTTGCAGCCGCCCGGATGGGACTCGGGAGTGGGGAGGGGCCGCGTAACGGTCGTCCCCGATCTTCCGCCTTTTCCGACATCGAACGGTTTTTCCCCGCCAGATTCCCGCCGAGGGGCGCGGTGACCGCATCTCTAAATTGTAATATTCAAATATCTGAATCTAATCGGAAAACGGGCACCCATGCCACACCGAGCGCTCGTGACGAAGGAACTGGCCGCGTTCGTCGGCGTCTTCGCGCACCCGCTCCGCATCCGCATCGCCGAGGAGTTGCGGGCCGAGGAGCGGGACGTGAACGCCCTGCAAGCGGCCCTGGGCATCAGCCACTCCGGGGTGTCGCAGCACCTGATGGTGCTGCGCTCGCACCGCCTCGTGTCCGAGCGCCGGGAGGGGCGGCGGGTGTTCTACCGGCTGCGCCAGCCCGACATCGCCGCCTGGCTGATGGACGCCACCCGGTTCCTCGAACACGAATCCGCCGAAGCAGCGGAACTGCGCGAGGCCATCGACAAGACCCGCAAGACGTGGGCGGCGAAGTGACCGCCGCCGTCACCGCACCGGAACGAAATCCGCCATCCCGAAAGGTAACGAGGGGCCATGCAGAAGCTGATCCAGGGCATCCACCAGTTCCAGGGCAAGAGTTTCGTTCCCATGAAAGGGCTGTTCGAGCAGTTGGCGAAGGGCCAGCAGCCCGAGACCCTGTTCATCACCTGCTCGGACTCCCGCATCGACCCGGCCCTACTGACCCAGGCCAAGCCCGGCGACCTGTTCATCCTCCGCAACGCCGGGAACATCGTCCCGCCGCACGGGGCGGGCAACGGGGGCGAGGCGGCGACCATCGAGTTCGCCGTGGCCGCTCTCGGGGTCAAGGACATCATCATCTGCGGCCACTCCCACTGCGGGGCGATGCACGGGTTGCTCAAACCGGAGCAGGTCGCCGCCCTCCCCGCCGTCTCGTCCTGGCTCTCTCACGCCGAGACCACCCGCCGCATCATGCGGGACAACTACGGCCACTTGGAGGGGGAACGGCTGCTCACCGCCACCGTCGAGGAGAACGTGTTGGTGCAACTTGAGAACCTGCGGACGCTGCCCGCAGTCGGCTCCCGCCTGGTGCGGGGCGACCTGCACCTGCACGGGTGGGTGTACAAGATCGAAACCGGCGAGGTGTTCGCCTACGACGTGGAGAGCGCCCAGTTCGTCAAGCTCGCCGAGTACAACCCGCTGATCGAACCGAGCGTGCGGCGACGGACCACGGGCGTCATCTGAGCGGCCATTCTGAAGGGTTTCGTGGTGGCGCGGATGGAATGGTGCGGCAGTTTGACGAAGCCCTCGTGGACGCCCCCTCGACGATCCACTTGGTCTGGATGCTATGCGAGGCCGCGGGAGTTGTTCTCAATAGTGGTAATGAAGAGTGTTCCTATGATCGACACCGGTCTCAATAAGGACTTTGGCGGATGCGAAGTAGGCCGGACGTTCCAGCCGGGAACCCGTTTTAAGGCCCCCAATAGGCCCGTGGAGGCCCGATCGCCTCTCCGACAGCATTCCCGGGCAGCATTGGGATGTGACGACGGGCGAGGCTTCAGAGCCGGTTATTGCCCGGCATGAAAAAGTGACCGTGAAATATGAATTGAAAGGGAGACTTACACCGGATGGTCGGAAACCCGAAACAATCGTATCGGGGTTCACATCTCCGAGTCCGGGTTCCACCAACACGGCCCCTTGCCTTGGCGGGTTTCGACCGCCCGCCGACGCACGTCTTCCATCTCGTCGCCGGTCAGGGGGCGGAAGGAGCGGGCGGCGGCGAACGCCGCGTCCTGTTCGCTCGGGTAGCTCAGCCCCAGGAGCGCCACGTCGGGGTCGAGGGTGAGCGTGTAGTGCAGGCACTCCGCGACCGGAAGGCATCCGCGTCGTCGGACCCGCCGCTCGACACCTTGCCCCGCGGTCAGGTCTTGAGCGGCTCGTTGTACCCGCTGGTGTCGCCCACGAGCTTACCGGCTTCGAAGGTCTTGAAGCACACCGTCCCCACGCCCAGCGACTTCGCCAGCGGCAAGATGTCGGTCACGTACCGCGGGTCCACGAACGGACCGACCGGGAACATGACCACGTCGCACACGCCGGCGGTGAGGGCCACACGCAGAACGTCCGGGTTGTGGGACGAGATGCCGCGGAACCGACACTTCCCCCTTTTCACCGCATCGGCAATCTGGTCGAACCCGCCGCCCGGCCGGCAGAGGCGGTCGAAGACGTCCATCGCGGACAGACCGTGGAACACGAACAGGTCGGTGTGGTCGAGCCCGAGCCGGCCGAGCGAACCGTCGATCTGCGGCCCAACCGGCTGGTCGTGGTGGTCGATCTTGTCGATCACGAACACCGCGTCCCGCGGCCGTTCGCGGACGGCCCGCCCGACGACCTCCTCGGAGTACCCGTCCTCGTAGTTCGGGGCCGTGTCGATCACGTTCAGCCCGGCGTCGAGCGCCCGTCGTGCGGTCGCCACGCACGTCTCGATCGGCACCGAGCGGTCGGCCACGTCGCCGATGCTCAGTGCGGTGGCGACGAACCCGGTGTGGCCAAGTTCGCGGCGAGGCGCGAACCGCTCGTTCTCGATCATGACCGTCTCCGTCCGTGACGAACTCAACAGCGCCATCTTACGCGGTCGGTCCGACCGCCGAGATCCGGCCCCGCGTCGACCAGTAAGCCGGAGCCGCGAGGCGGGGTATAACAGCCTACCGCCCGGTCGCCCGCGGGACGCACTGCGAGGACGCGATGGAACACCGTCAATTGGGAAAGTCCGGGTTGAAGGTGCCGGCGCTGAGCCTGGGCACCGGCACGTTCGGCGGGGGCAACGAGTTCTTCAAGGCGTGGGGGGACACCGACGCGAAGGGCGCGGCGCACCTCGTCGACGTGTGCCTCGACGCCGGGCTGACCATGTTCGACTCGGCCGACATCTACTCCAACGGGCTCGCCGAGGAGGTGCTCGGGGCGGCGATCAAGGGCCGGCGCGACAGGGTACTGATCTCCACGAAGGCCACGTTCCGGCTGGGCGACGGGCCGAACGACGTCGGGTCGTCGCGGTTCCACCTCATCAAGTCGTGTGAGGCGCAACTGAAGCGGCTCGGTACGGACTACATCGACCTGTACCAGATGCACGGGTTCGACGCGACCACGCCGGTCGAGGAGACGCTGTCCGCCCTCGACGACCTGGTGAGTGCCGGGAAGGTGCGGTACGTCGGGTGCTCGAACTTCAGCGGCTGGCACCTGATGAAGTCGCTCGCGGCGTCGGACCGCTACGGCTGGAGCCGATACGTCGCGCACCAGGCGTACTACTCGCTGGTCGGCCGCGACTACGAGTGGGAGTTGATGCCGCTGGGGCTCGACCAGGGTGTCGGTGCGGTGGTCTGGAGCCCGCTCGGCTGGGGCCGGCTCACCGGGAAGGTGCGCCGCGGCCAGCCGCTGCCGAAGACCAGTCGGCTGAACTCGCAGGTGAGCAACGAGAAGGGACCGCCGGTGTCCGACGAGTACGTGTACACCGTGGTGGACGCGCTCGACGCGGTCGCAAAGGAGACGGGCAAGTCGGTCCCGCAGGTGGCGCTCAACTGGCTCCTCCAGCGGCCCACCGTCTCCTCGGTCATTATCGGCGCACGCGACGAGGCGCAACTCCGGGACAACCTCGGTGCGGTCGGCTGGAACCTGACCCCGGCGCAGGTGGCGAAGCTCGACGCGGCGAGTGCGGTGACGCTCGCGTACCCGTACTGGCACCAGCGGGGGTTCGCCGAGCGCAACCCGCCGCCGGTCGGCTGAACACCCCGGCCCCGGCCGCTACCCTTCGGAGAACCCCGTGGACTACGTCAACCTCGGCCGCACCGGCGTCAAGGTGTCGCGGGTCTGTCTCGGCTGCATGACCTACGGCACGCCGAAGTGGCGACCGTGGGTGCTGGACGAGGAGCAGAGCCGCCCGTTCTTCCGCCGGGCGTGGGAGGCCGGGATCAACTTCTTCGACACCGCCGACATGTACTCGGACGGGGCGAGCGAGGAAGTCCTCGGCCGGGCGCTGCGGGAACTGGCGATCCCCCGCGAGCGGGTGGTGGTGGCGACCAAGGTGTACCAGCCGATGGGGCCGACGCCGAACGAGCGGGGGCTGTCGGCCAAGCACATCCGGCACGCGATCGACGCCAGCCTCAGGCGGCTGCAACTGGACTACGTCGACCTGTACCAGATCCACCGGTTCGACCCCGCGACGCCGGTCGAGGAGACGCTCGCGGCCCTCGACGCGGTGGTGAAGGCGGGGAAGGTGTTGCACGTCGGGGCGTCGAGCATGTTCGCCTGGCAGTTGGCCAAGATGCTGCACGCCTCCGACCGGCTCGGCCTGGCCAAGTTCGTGACCATGCAGAACCACTACAACCTGGCGTACCGCGAGGAGGAGCGGGAGGTGAACCCGCTGTGCCGGGACGCGGGGCTGGGCCTGCTGCCGTGGAGCCCGCTGGCCCGCGGGTTCCTGGCCGGCAACCGCACGGCGAAGGGCGAGGGCGAGACGAGCCGTTCCAAGACCGACGACTTCGCCCACAAGCTGTACTACCAGGAGTCGGACTTCGCCGTGGTCGAGCGGGTGACGGAGGTGGCGGCGAAGCGGGGCGTGCCGAACGCGCAGGTGGCGCTGGCGTGGGTGCTGGCGCAGCCGGGGGTGACGGCCCCGATCGTCGGGGCGTCGAAGCCGCACCACCTGGACGAGGCCCTCGCCGCGGCCGAGTTGAAGCTGACCGCGGACGAGGTGCGGGCGCTGGAGGAGCCGTACCGCCCGCACCCGGTCCTCGGCCACGCGTGACCGGCCGAGGCAGACAGGAGCGACGCCGTGTCCCGACCCGATCTCCCGTCACAAGAATCGCTTCCCGACGCGGCGCAGACCCTGTACGACCCGCGGAGCGGCGGGCTCGCCCTGGAGGTCGCCGAAACCGACGTCGCGGCGCTCGGCCGGCCGCACCGGACCAACTGCTTCACCGTCTACTGGGTGCGGGCCGGCAGAGGCTCGTTCTGGGCCGACGACGCGTTCCACCCGTTCGCCGCCCCGTGCCTGCTGTTCTTCGTCCCTTACCAGGCCGTGCGGCTCGCTCCCGACGCGGACCCGCTCGTCACCGCCGTGCGGTTCCACGCCAACTTCCTCTGCATCGAGACGTACCACCACGAGGTCGGGTGCAACGGCGTCCTGTTCAACGACCCCTACGGCGTGCCGATCGTCGCTCTGGACGTAGCGGCCGAGAAAGAAGTAGGTGAGTTCGTCACCCGCATCCGCGGTGAACTTGCGGGAGCGGAGCTCGCTCACACCGAGATCCTGCTCTCGTACCTCAAGATCCTGCTCGTCCGTGCGACCCGACTGAAGCGGGACCAGCAGGGCTCGGCGTGCACCACTGCGGGCGGGCGACTCCCGCCCCCGCTCCCCGAGTTACGGGAACTGGTGGAGAAGCACTACCGCCGGCTCCACGCCCCGGCCGACTACGCCGACCTTCTGAACACCACGCCCAAGGCGCTCGGCCGGCTGGTGAAGACCCACCTGGGCAAAACGCTCACCGAACTGATCCAGGAGCGGGTGCTGAAC
>JAYUBA010000406.1:0-6910 GCA_043741075.1 Frigoriglobus sp. | reverse complement strand
TACGATCAGCATGAACCGGCACGACACGCGGATTTACATCACCCCGGACGAGGCGAAGAAGCCGTAGAAGTCAGTGGACAGTGGTTAGTGGACAGTGGACAGTGAAGAGAAGCAGAGGCAGCGTTGAGGTGCCGATCACCCACCGTACACGGTGGCCTCGAAGCCCGCCTTCTCTTGTGTTGCTCTTTTCTGTCTACTGACCACTACCCACTGTCCACTGTTCGATCCCACCGCACCCCTCTCCCGCGGTCACCCGGTATTCACCGGTGTTAAGTTTCTGCTCCCCGGTCGTCTTCCACTACATCCCCCCCGCAGACCCAGCCGGGTGTGCGGGGGAACACCCGCGGAGAGTTCCCATGCCCCGGAGTTGGTTGCTCGCGGCCCTCGCGACCGCCGCCGCGGTCGGCGTGTTCGCCGTCCCCGCCGCCCCGCCGGTTCTGGCCGCCGACGAGAAGCCCAAGAACCTGAAGAAGGAGATCGAGCAGTCGATCGAGAAGGGGCTGGAGTACCTCAAGAAGTCGCAGATGCAGGACGGGCACTGGGAGGCGCAGGGCGGGCAGTACCCGACCACGATGACCGCGCTCGCCGGCATGGCCTTCCTCATGGAGGGCAGCACGCTCAAGGAGGGCAAGTACTCCGGCCAGGTGACGAAGGCGGTCAAGTGGTTCCTCTCCCCGAACCGGCAGACGAAGGAGGGCATGATCGGCGACGTGCGGAACCCGACCGAGTCCACCCGGTACATGTACGGCCAGGGGTTCGGCACCCTGTTCCTCGCCAGCGTGTACGGCGAGGAGGAGGACAAGGACCAGCGGGAGAAGCTGGAAAAGGTGCTCAAGAAGGCGGTCGATTTCATCTGCCAGGCGCAGACCTCGAAGAAGCACAAGAAGCCGGAGGGGAAGGAAGTCGATATCGGCGGCTGGGGCTACGTCAGCGCGAAGGACGGCGGCAACTTCGATGAAGGCTCGGTCACCATCACCGCGCTCCAGGGGCTGCGGGCCGCGAAGAACGCCGGCATCCCGGTGCCGAAGGAGAACATCGACCGGGCCGTGAACTACCTGGAAGCCTGCACCACGCCCAAGGGCGGCATCATCTACAGCTACGCCGGCGGCAGCGGCGCGGCCCTCAACGGCCAGGAGCGCCCGCCCCTCACCGCCGCGGCCATCTGCTGCGGGTTCAGCGCGGGGCAGTACAAGAGCGAGTTGCCCAAGAAGTGGATCAAGTACTGCAAGGACAGCATCCCCATCGGCAAGGGCCGGCAGAGCCACGACGAGTACCAGACGTACTACTTCGCCCAGGCCGTCTACGCGCTGGGCGACGACAAGTACCTGGAGATGTTCCCCATCAAGGGCGACGACGGGAAGCCCCGTGAGTTCAAGAGCCTCTCGCCGGGGGAGAAGGACACGCTGCTCACCTGGAGTCGGTACCGGGAGGCTACGTTCCAGGGCATCCTCGACAACCAGGACAAGACCAGCGGCGGGTGGACCGGGGGCTACATCGGGCCGGTGTTCGCCACCAGCGTGAACCTGACCATCCTCCAGTTGGACAAGGGCATCCTGCCCATCTACCAGAAGTAGCGGCGACGCGTACCGGCGGGCGGGGTTGTACCGACCCGGCCCGCCGGTACGCGTTGCCGGGGCCGCAAAATCCGCGCTTTCGCTGCGACAACCCCGCCCGGCGAAGCCTATCTGTATCCATACATTCCACCCCGTTTACCCACCTTCCGAGAGCCGCCTGCGATGAGCACACAGGGCCAGATGGCGCAGACCGATGTCGATTCCATCTCGAAGTTGAAGTCGGCCTTCGACGACATCAAGACGCAACTGACCCGCGTCATCGTCGGGCAGGACCAGGTAATCGAGGAGTTGCTCATCGCGCTCTTCAGCCGGGGCCACTGCATGTTGGAGGGCGTGCCCGGCCTCGCGAAGACGCTCATGATTAGCACGCTCGCGCGGTGCCTGTCGCTGGAGTTCAGCCGCATCCAGTTCACCCCGGACCTGATGCCGGCCGACATCACCGGCACCGACTTCATCGAGAAGAACCCGTCCACCGGGTCGTTCGAGCTCCTGTTCCGGCCCGGCCCGCTGTTCTCGAACATGGTGCTCGCCGACGAGATCAACCGGACCCCGCCACGGACCCAGGCCGCGCTGCTCGAAGCGATGCAGGAGCGGCAGGTGTCGGTCGGCCGGGTGCGGCACAAGCTCGCCAGCCCTTTCTTCGTGCTGGCGACGCAGAACCCGATCGAGCAGGAAGGCACGTACCCGCTGCCCGAAGCGCAGCAGGACCGGTTCATGTTCAAGGTGTATGTGAAGTACCCGTCGTTCAACGAGGAGTTCGAGATCGCCCGCCGCACGACCGGCGTCATATCCGACGAGATCACGCCGGTGCTGAGCGGCGAGCAGATTCAGGAGATCCAGACGCTGGTCCGCAAGGTGCCGGTCACCGATCACGTGATCCACTACTGCCTCGCGCTGGTGCGGCAGACGCGGGTGGGCGAGCCGGGCACGCCGCGGTTCGTCAAGGACTGGTTGAGCTGGGGTGCCGGCCCGCGGGCGGTGCAGAACCTGATCCTCGGCGGCAAGGCCCGCGCGCTGCTGTACGGCCGCGCCCACGTCACCACCGAGGACATCAAGGCGCTGGCGTACCCGGTGCTGCGGCACCGCATCCTGACCAACTTCACCGCCGCGTCCGAGGGCATCAACACCGACATGGTGGTGAAGAAGCTCGTCGAGGAGACGCCGGAGAAGGAGGGCGCGCTGCTCGGCGACCCGCGGTTCCAGAAGATCTTCGCATCCTGACACTCTTTGTTTGATGTCGCATCACGTTTAGCGTTCGCCCCGCATGGGCGACGACGCACTCGCCCATGCGGGACGAACGCTAAACGAGGCTCGCCAAGCGCCACCCACTCGACGAAATACTAATGGCGAAGAAATCCGACTCCAGCGACCCGCGGCGGTTCCTCGACCCGAAGGTGATCGCGCGCATCTCGCAGCTCGACCTGCGGGCCCGGCAGGTGGTCGAGGGGTTCATTTCGGGCATGCACAAGAGCCCCATCTACGGGCAGAGCGTCGAGTTCGTCCAGCACCGCGAGTACATGCCCGGCGACGACCTGCGCCGCATCGACTGGAAGGTGTGGCAGCGGTCCGACAAGTTCGTCATCAAGCAGTACGAGGCGGAAACCAACCTCCGCTCCTACGTGGTGGTGGACGCGAGCGAGTCCATGCTCTACGGCGCGGACAAGCACCGCCGCGCGGGCACCCTGTACAAGTACGACTACGTCGCCACGGCCGCGGCGTGCCTCGCCTACATGACGATCAAGCAGCAGGACTCGTGCGGCCTCATCACGTTCGACTCGGACGTGCGCGAGTCGATCCCGCCGCGCAGCTCGCTGAAGCACATGGACGCGGTGACCAAGGCGCTGCACGTGTCGAACCCGCGCGAGAAGACCGACATCCTGAAGATCATGCGGCAGGTCGCGGAGAGCATGCACAGCCGCGGGCTGGTGCTCGTCTTCTCCGACCTGCTGTGCGACCGGGAGCCGCTGTTCAAGGGGCTGGAGATGCTCCGGCACCGGCGGCACGACGTGATGATGTTCCACATCCTCGACGACGACGAACTCACGTTCCCGTTCGGCGGGATGACGAAGTTCGAGGGCCTGGAGGATCAGCCGGACCTGCTGTGCGACCCGCGGTCGCTCCGCGAGGGCTACCTCGAAGAGCTGGAATTGTACCTCACCGAGGTGCGCCGCGGCTGCACCCGCATCGGCATCGACTACACGCTGCTCCGCACCAGCGACTACATGGACGCGGTGCTGTCGAAGTTCCTGTTCCAGCGGATGTCCACGCGGGCCAACCCGGCCCGGCGCTGAACCTCTTTGCTCGTAGTGACCCGCTTCAGCGGGTCTCCGATGCCAACCCGACCCGCTGAAGCGGGTCACTACGAACCCAGACACCGCCGCCGAGACCCGCACCGATGTTTTCCGCGTTCCTGAACCCGTTCACCATCGTCGCCGGCTCGGCGCTGGTCCTCACGCCCATCATCATCCACCTCATCAACCGCATCCGGTTCCGGCGGGTGAAGTGGGCGGCGATGGAATTCCTGCTCAAGGCGCAGAAGCGGATGCGCCGCCGGAAGATCCTGGAGCAGTTGCTCCTCCTCTTCCTGCGGTGCCTGCTCGTGTTCCTCGTCGGGATGCTGTTCGCCCGGTTCGTCGGGTGCGACCAGTCGTCGGGCAAGGAGAGCCGCCCGACGACGCACCTCGTGATCCTCGACGACACGCCGAGCATGAACGACGGGTGGCGCCGCGAGGACGCCGGGGCGGGCAGCGCGTTCGCCGAGGGCAAGCGCCTCGTCTACGACAAGCTCATGCCCGCCGCCGCCCAGGCGACCTCCGCCCAGACGCTCCACCTGATCCGCGTGTCGGAACCCGACGCGCCGTTCCCCGCGAACACGAAGACGGTGAAGGTGGACGGCGTGGAGAAGGACGAACCGCGGACCGCCGACGAGATCCGCGAGGCCGCCCGCGTGACCGCCGACAACATCACGCTCATGGACCTGCACCTGCGGACCCTCCAGCCCGCGACCGTGCGCCGCAGCCTCAGCGGGGCGCTGCGCAAGGCGAAGGAACTGCTCGACCAGCGGTCCGGCGGCAACACCGCCCAGGTGATCCACGTCGTCTCCGACCTCCGTGCCGGCGACTGGGCGACGGACGGGCCGACCATCTCCGAACTGCTCAAGGAGTTCAAGGAGAACGGCGTCACCGTTCACCTGGTGGACGTCGGCTCCCCGGCGCGCAAGCCGGACCGCAAGTCGCCCCCGTTCAGCGACAACGTCGCCATCGTCGAACTGAAGCCCCGCAACCGCGTCGTGTCGGTCAACCAGCAGGTCGAGATGGAAGTGCGGGTCAAGAACTTCGGCGGCACGGACCTGAAGGAGGTGCGCGTCGATTTCTACCTGAACGGGCAGCCCGACGAGCCGTTCCGGACGATCAGCATTCCGACGCTGCCGGCCAACCAGGAGCGGACGCAGACGGTCCAGGGGGTGCTGCCGGAGGTGCCCGCGACCGCGTTCGACGCGCTGAAGAAGCAGACCAACGACGAGCGCGCCGCGCAGCGGAAGCCGGAACTGACGCCGGACGACGAGCGCGAACTGAAGGCGCTGATGCGGTTCCGGCTCATCACCGCGACCCTCGCGAACCCGGAGCCGGGCGGGCTGACCATCGACAACTCGCGGCACACCGTCGTCGAGGTCCGGGACGCGCTCAAAGTGCTCGTTTTGGACGGCCGCGGCGTCGAGGGCGGCAGCGACCTGCGCCAGAAGCCGGAGGGCGACAGCTACTTCCTCCGCACCCTGTTCCTCGAAACGAAGGCCGACGAACTCGGCCGCATGGACATCATCAACGGCGAGTTCGGCCAACTGGAAAAACTCGACCTGCGGCCGTACTCGGCGGTCTACCTGATGAACGTGCCGACGCTCAGCGAGGCCGCGGTGAAGAACCTCGAAAAGTTCGTGAGCGAGGGCGGCGGGGTGGGCGTGTTCCTCGGCCCGAACGTCAAGCCGGACGACTACAACGCGCGGTTCCACCGCGGCGCGACCGGGTTCTTCCCGGTGCCGCTCCAGTCGGAGCCGAGCAAGGACCTGACGCCGGACCAGAAGCTCGCCCGCGAATTGGCGTTCGGCAAGCGGGTGCTGCTCCGCGAGCCGGGCAACCGCCTGCACCCGGCGCTCAAGCGCATCTACACCAACGACCGCGACGAACTCGTGAAGGACGACGGCGTCGAGCGGTTCTTCCTGTTCGCCAACATCGACACCCACTGGCCGGTGTCGCGGCGCGGCGCGTGGCGCGACGACAAGCTCACCCGCGAACTCTACTGCCTGCCGAACGAGGCGTCGATCGCGAGCTTCGAGGAGCGCGCCGAGGCGCTCGTTATCGAGGTGAAGAAGCGGTACGACCAGCCGAAGTTCACGGACGCCCGCAAGTACCTCGACCCGCTCCTGGAGAACGTCCGCAAGACCCCGAAGGGCGCGGAGCCGCTGTCCGTGCTGGCGCGGTTCCTCGACCGGCTGCTCTGCGACCAGATCAACGACGGCGACGAGAGCGAGCCGCTCCTGCGCGACTTCTGGAACCAGCCGGAGATGGCCGAGACGCGGCAGCAGGCGATGCTGTTCCGCGACGAGGCCAAGTACGGCGACCCGCTGTACGTGGTCAAGCAGTTCGGCCGCGGCCGGGTCGCGGTCATGACCACCGACGCGGGCGGCACGTTCGCCAACAAGAAGCAGTGGACCGACTGGCCGTCGGGGAAGGGCAGCCCCGGCTGGGTCGTCGTGGCGGCCCAGATGCACCGCTACCTCACGGGCGGCGGCGACGACGCGAACCGCTCCGTCGGCGACCGCTACTTCGGCGAGTTCGACGCCGCCCGGTACGAGCCGATCGTGAGTGCCAGCCTCCTGACCGCCGACGCGACCAAGCCCGCCGCGGACCGCAAACTGGTGCTCGACCGCAAGCCGCTGGGGAAGCTCACGATGTCGCGCCGTCGAACCCGCCGGAGGCCCCGTTGGACGCCCCCAAGCGGCCGTTCCAACTGAGCTACGACGGGGCGCGGGTGCCCGGCGCGTACCTGTTCACGCTGAAGCGGCAGAAGACCGACGGGCCGGCCGGCGGGAAGGGCGCCCCCGACCCGCTCGGCGACTTCGACTTCGTCGGCGTCGCGTTCAACGTGGACGCGCTGAACGAGGGCGACCTGCGCCGGGCCAACACCGACGACCTTGCGGCCCAGACGAACAAGTTGCCGCTGCACAACACCGAAGACCTGGGGTGGATCGACGACCTCAAGCAGAAGCCGACGGACCTGTCCAGCGGGCGGTGGCTGTACCTGTTCATCCTGCTGGTGCTGCTCGCCGAGCAGGCGTGGGC
>JAYUBA010000405.1:0-6922 GCA_043741075.1 Frigoriglobus sp. | reverse complement strand
CGGCCGGGGGTAACTCCCCCGGCCGCGCCGCGTTTGGTGGGGTAGGTCAGCCGAAGCCGATCAAGCCGAGCAGCATCGCCAGTAGGAGCAGAACCGCGAGTACGATCACCCATGCGGGCGCGCCTCTCGCCGCAGGTTCGTTCTCCGACTCGTGCGTAAACTCTTGCGCTTCGCCTCCGAAGTTGACGCCGCACTCGGGGCACCGTGTCGCGGTCGCGAGAATGCGTTTCCCGCACCGCGCACACGGTACGAGACTGGGGTTCTCGTCACGCCTGCGTCGGTGCTCCTCGAAGCTCAGCGGCCCATCGTCCGCGTCCGACATCGTGGGTCCCTCATTCTGTTGAACCAAGAGCCTACTCGCTCTCGCCGTCGATTGTCAAACGCCGCGCCCCGATCATTTGCCCCCGCTTCCCTGCTCGTGTATCGTGACGGCACCCTCTCCGACCCGCACACCGAGCTTCCCATGCGATATGTCGTCCCCGTCCTACTCGCGGTCGCGGTCGGGTCGGCTGCGGAACCATCAAAGGTTGACGCACCGAAAACCGTCGTCGTGTCGGAGAAGGCCCGCGCGATCCACAACGAGGCGCTCCTCATCGACGGCCACAACGACCTGCCGTGGGAACTCCGTGAGACCGACGGACCCGGCTTCAAGAACATCGACCTCGCCAAGCCGCAGAAGAAATTTCACACCGACATTCCGCGACTCAAGAAGGGGAACGTGGGCGCGCAGTTCTGGAGCGCGTGGGTGCCCACCGACCACGCCAAGAAGGGCATCGCGGTGCGGACCACGCTCGAACAGATCGACGTGATCCACGAACTCGCCCGCCGCTACCCGGACACCTTCGAGATGGCCTACGGCACCGAGGACATCCTCCGCGTCCGGAAGGGCGGGAAGATCGCGTGCCTCATCGGTATCGAGGGCGGGCAGGCGATCGACAACTCGCTCCCACTGCTCCGCAACTACCACAAGCTCGGCGTGCGGTACATGACCCTCACGCACTCGGAGTCGCTCGACTGGGCCGACTCGTGTTCCGACGAGCCGAAGGCCAACGGGCTGACGCCGTTCGGGGTGAGCGTCGTCCACGAGATGAACCGGCTCGGCATGATGGTCGATCTGTCGCACGTCTCGCCGGGCACCATGAAGGCCGCGCTCAAGGCGACCAAGGCACCGGTCATCTTCTCGCACTCGTCCGCCCGCGGCGTCGCCGACCACGTTCGGAACGTCCCGGACGACGTGCTGAAGTTGGTGAAGGAGAACCGCGGCGTGGTGATGGTCAACTTCTTCAGCGGGTTCGTCACGCCGGAGGGCGCGCGGGCGATGAAGCTCATGTTCGAGAAGGGCCGCGAGCTGAAGAAGCAGTTCCCCACCGACGACGCGAAGTACCGGGACGCGTTTCGCGCGTGGGCGAAAGAGAACGACTACCCGGCCGGCGACGTGACCCACATCGTCGATCACATCGACCACATCGTGAAGGTCGCGGGCATCGACCACGTCGGCATCGGGTCGGACTTCGACGGCGTGCCGAAGCTGCCCAGGCAGATGGACGACGTGTCGTGCTACCCGCTGCTGACGCAGATCATGCTCGACCGCGGGTACACGAAGGAGCAGATCCACAAGGTTCTCGGCGGGAACCTCATGCGGGTGTTCGCGGAGGCCGAGAAGGTGAGCCGCGACTGGGGCAAGCCGGCGAACCCGGAGCGTGAGCGACGGGGTCAACCATGACGCCGCGGGTCGCGATCATCGGCGGGGGCTTGGCCGGGCTGACCGCGGCGCACCGCCTGTTGGCGCGCAACATCGAAGTCACCGTCATCGACAAGGGCCGGCACGGCGGCGGGCGGCTGTGTACGCGCGCCGTCGCGCTGCCGGACGGCCGCGTCGCCCGGTTCGACCTCGGCCCGCCACTTCTGTACGCGCGAACGCAGGAGGACCGCGCGCCGCCCTCGTACCGCGTCACCGACCTCGAAAACCAACTGCCCGGCCCCGCGCTGTTCCAGCGCCGGGAGGTCGGGCGCATCGGCGCGGCGGGCGAACTGGCCGGCTACGGGCCGATCACCGGCCTCGCGGCCGTCGGGGGGATGCGCGAACTCGCGTTCCGGCTCCTCACCGTACACGGCGACCGACTCGACTTCCGCGACCACACCCTCGCCGAGAAACTCGAACGCACCCACGACGGCTGGCGGGTCCACACGCGCTCGCTCCGCGACGGCTTCGAGACCACAGTGAGCGCGAACGGCCTGATCCTCACGCCGCCGGTTCCGCAGACGCTCGAACTCCTCCAGCAGAACAAAATCACCCTGCCGGAAACGCTCCGCGACGACCTCCGAGCCGTGGCGTACTCGCGGTGCGTCGCGGTGTACGGCGTGTTCGACGGAACCGACCCGCTGCAACCCGGTGGCGTGTGGTTCGGCGACGGGCCGTTCGAGTGGATCTCCGACAACAGCCGGAAGGGCGTGTCCGCGGTCGCCGGTTCCGTCACCGCGCTCACCACGGGCGCGTGGGCCGCGGAGCACTGGGGCGCGCCCGACGAGCGACTGCTGGAGTTGCTCCTGCCGCGCCTGCGGGCCTGGGTCGGTGCGCCGGTCACAGCGGGCGGCGTGTGGCTCCACCGGTGGAAGTGGGCGAAGCCGGAGACGCCGATCCGCCCGCCGTGCGCGGTGCTGCGCGACCACGCCGCCGTGCTGGCCGGCGACGGCTTCGCGGGCGGGCACGTCGATCCGGCCGACGCGGCGGTCGCCTCCGGCGAGGCGGCGGCGCTTCGTATGGGCGGGTTGCTCACCGCACTCGCGCGGAAGGACGACCGCTATTCCGTCGCCCGGCCGACGCGGTACACGCTGGAAATCGCCGTTTCCACACCGGAAGAAGCCGGACTCGCGGTTCGCGAGGGCGCCGACCGGCTCGAACTCTCGAGCGGGTTGGAGGTCGGCGGGCTGACGCCCTCGATCGGCCTGTTCCGCGCGGTGCGCGAGCGGGTGGAAGTTCCCTTGTACGTGCTGCTCCGGCCGCGCGCCGGCGGGTTCGCGTACACGCCGAACGAGTTCGCCGTGATGCAGGCGGACGCGGAGGCGTTCCTCGCCGAAGGCGCGACCGGCATCGTGTTCGCCGCGCTCACCTACGACGGGCGCATCGACCACGCCCGCTGCCGCGCGCTCGTGAACGCGGCGGAAGGGAAGGCCGTGTTCCACCGCGCGTTCGACTTCCTCCCGGATTCGCTCGTCGCGCTGGACGAACTCATCGAACTCGGCTTCGAGCGCGTGCTGACCAGCGGCGGCGCGACCACCGCCGAGACCGGCACCAACCGCCTCGCGGCGCTCGTGCAGCACGCCGGCTGGCAGATCGAAGTTCTCCCCGCGGGGAACGTTCGCCCGCACAACGTGGCCGACCTCGTCCGCGAGACGCGGTGCGATCAGGTCCACGCCGCGGCGCGCGTGCCCGCGCCCGACCGGCTCCTCGCCGCGAACCCGCGGCTGGCGCAGGCGATGGGCGCGCCGAGCGAACTGAGCGCGCAGCTCGTGCGCGACCTGCGGCACGAACTCGACCGGGCGGCCGAGTCGCTATCATGACCGGCATGGGCGACGACCCGCCGCTGGACAGTTTCCTCACCACCCTCCGCCGCAGTCGGCTGCTCGACGCGGGCGAACTCGACCGGTTCATCGGGCGGTTGCGCCCCGCGTCCGCCCGCGCCTTCGCGGACGCGCTCGTCCGGTCCGACGACCTCACACACTACCAGGCCGACAAGCTCCTCCGCGGGCGCTGGCAGGGGTTGGTTCTCGGCCCGTACAGCGTGCTCGCGCCCCTCGGCCGCGGCGGCATGGGCACCGTCGTGTACCTCGCCCGCGACCGGCGGCTGACCGAATCCCTCGGCGATTCGGTCCTGCTCGCGCTGAAACTCCTGCCCGACCGCAAGGCGGTCGAAGACCCGAAGGTGCTCGCCCGCTTCCGCCGCGAGATGGAGTTGGGTCGCCGCGTCGATCACCCGAACGTGGTGCGCACGTTCGCGGCCGGCGACCTCGATGACGTTCACTACCTCGCGCTGGAGTTCGTGCCCGGTAGAACGCTCCGTCAGGTGGTCGGCGAGAGCGGGCCGCTTTCGGTCGGCGACGCGGCGCGCATCTTCGCGGACGTGGCCGCCGGACTGGAGCACGTCCACGAGCGCGGGCTGGTTCACCGCGACGTGAAGCCGGCGAACGTGATGGTCCGCCCCGACGGCCGCGCGGTGGTCCTCGACCTCGGCCTCGCGTTCGCGCCGGGCGAACCGCTCCCCGCGGACCCGGCCATCGCCGGCGGGAAGGGGTACGTCGTCGGCACGATGGACTACCTCGCGCCGGAGCAGGCGCGGCACGCCACCGAGGTCGGCCCGGCCGCGGACCTCTACGGCCTCGGCTGCACCCTCTACTTCGCTCTCACCGGCGCGCCGCCCTTCCCCGCGCCCGACATTAAACAGAAGGTGCGCCGGCACCGGCTCGACCCGGTGCCGGTCGTACCCGGCGTGCCGCCGGAGTTCGCGGCTCTGGTTGCATCACTCATGGCGAAGACGCCCGCGGAGCGCCCCGCGTCGGCCGCGCGGGCGCGCGAACTGCTGCGCGCGTGGGCGACCGCGGCGAAACCGCGCGGCAGCATAGACGCGGTCGCCGCCGCCGACGCACCGGGCCTCGACGCGGGGCTGTGGGAGGCGACGCCCGGCGAAGAACTTCCGCTCGCCGCGGAATACGTTGCCGAGCCGAACCCGTTCGCGCGACTGGACGACACCGATAGCAGTGCCGAGGAGCCAGAAGGCGAGCCGGCGACCGGCACCCGCGCCGGGTGGCTGTTGGTGGCGCTCCTTCTCGGTCTGATGGGCTTCGTGCTGTTCGTCGGCCTCGTCCGCCGGTTGTGAGGTCCGCGCCCGGCTGGTACGATGCTCCGATAGGGGCGCACGCTCATGCAGAAGGTGAAGTACTTCAAGCGGCACCGGATGGAACTGTCGCTCCGCCACCCGCCGCAGGCCACCGGACTGCCCGCGGGCTTCCGTTGGCTCGCGTGGGACGATTCCCTCCTCGCGCTGCACGCGGAGGTGAAGTTCCTCAGCTTCCACCAACACGAAGACGCACTCGTCTTCCCCAGCCTGGGGAGCCGTTCGGGCTGCCGCGACCTGATGACCGCGATCCGCTGCCGCCCCGGCTTCTGCCCGCAGGCGACGTGGCTGGTCGCCGGGCCGGACGGCTGCGTCGGCACGATCCAGGGGCTGCTCGACGACAACGGGTTCGGGGGAATCCAGAACCTCGGCGTGGTGCCGGAGTGCCGCGGGCTTGGGTTGGGTCGGGCGCTGCTGATGCAGGCGCTGACCGGGTTCGCATCGGTGGGCGTGCCGCGGGCGTTCCTCGAAGTGACCGCGTCGAACGACCCGGCGGTGCGGATGTACCGCTCGGTCGGGTTCCGCGCGTACAAGACGCTCTACCGGGCCGTCGAACTGCCGCACCCGGACACCGTCGGCGCGGGGTTGTAGTGGTTTCTGTAGGACAGGCTTCCAGCCTGTCATTACTTCGACAGGCTGGAAGCCTGTCCGGCAGAAGACCGCACACGGTCGGCGTTGGGCTGTGACACTACCGTCCGTAGAATGCCGGAGTGGCGCGCCACATCCATGAACAGGTGACTCGCGTGGGACAACAGGTCTATCAGTGCACGTTGCCCAACGGCCTCGTGCTGCTCGCCGAGCGGATGGATCACGTGCGGTCGGCGGCGATCAACTTCCTGGTGCCGGCCGGTTCGGCGTTCGACCCCGATGGTAAGCTCGGTGTCGCGAGCGTGCTGGCCGAGATGATTACCCGCGGGGCCGGCGACCGCGACAGCCGCGAACTCGCCCTCGCCCTGGACAACCTCGGCGTGGACCGGGACGAGAGCGTCGGCGCGGTGAACATGCGGTTCTGGGGTTCGACGCTCGCGCGCAACGTGCCCGCGGCGCTGGACATTTACGCCGACATCGTGCTGCGCCCGCACCTGCCCGAAGACGAACTGGAACCGGTGCAGGAACTCGCGCTGCTCGACATCCAGGGACTGGAAGATTCGCCGCAGACGAAGGTGATGGTGGAACTGCGCCGCCGCTACTACCCCGCGCCGCTCAACAAGGACCGCCGCGGCGTGGCCGAAGATATCGAGGCGCTCACCATCGACGCGGTGACGGCGCAGTACCGGAACTTCGTGCGGCCGAACGGGGCGATCCTCTCCGTCGCCGGCAACATCGAGTGGGAGCCGCTGAAGGCGCAGGTCGAGCGCCTGTTCGGGAACTGGGAGCCGGGCGCGAGCGCCGACATTAAGCCGCAACCGCATCAAGCGACTTCCGCGCACATCGAGAAGGACACGCAACAGACGCAGATCGCGCTCGCGTTCCCCAGCGTGCCGGTGACGGACCCGGACTACTACTCGGCCCGCGCCGCGGTGTCGGTGCTGTCCGGCGGGATGAGTTCGCGTCTCTTCACCGAGGTCCGCGAGAAGCGCGGGCTGTGCTACTCCGTCTACGCGTTCCACGAGACGTTCAAGTCGCAGGGCACGATGCTCGCCTACGCCGGCACGCGGGCCGAACGCGCCCAGGAAACGCTCGACGTGACGCTGGCCGAGTTGAAGCGACTGAAGGACGGCATCGAGGACGACGAGATCGACCGCGTGAAGGCCGGGCTGAAGTCGTCGCTCATCATGCAAGAAGAGTCCACCGGCGCGCGGGCGGGTGCCATCGCGACCGACTGGTACTACCTCAACCGCGTCCGCTCGTTCGACGAGATTCAGGCCATCATCGACGGCCTGACGCCGGCGGCCGTGCTCGGCTACCTGAACCGCTACCCGGTGCGCGACGTGACGCTCGTCACGCTCGGCCCGGCCCCGCTGACGCTGCCGAAATGAACTTGGTGGGGTGGGCCTCTGGCCTGCCTCCTCAGATGGCAGGCCAGAGGC